>CAZTDA010000327.1:0-3316 GCA_964612155.1 uncultured Eubacteriales bacterium
GGCTTTTCTATTGCGGTTTTCTTTAATAAAAGGTATAATTGGCGGGAAATTTAACAACGACAGTGCGGTTTCGTTCTGTCGGTGAAAAAGGAAGGTAAACCATGTTTCATGAGTCCAAGCTAGGACAACCTCTGACCGCAGTCATCGTCGGAGCAGGTCATCGTTCGCTCACTTATTCGTCCTTTGCACAAAGTTCCCCCGACAAGCTGAAAATAGTCGGCGTTGCCGACCCAAATCCGCTGCGCCGCGCTCAGGTGCAAAAACTATACAATCTGCCGGACGAAGCGCTTTTTGAATCGGCAGAAGCCCTTGCCGCCGTTCCTCGTTTCGCCGATGCGGTCATCAACGGCACCATGGATCAATTTCATGTCGCAACTTCCGTTCCGCTGTTAAAAGCGGGTTATCATATGCTGTTGGAAAAGCCCTTTGCGGTCAATGAAAAAGAGATGTGGGAACTGGTTGGCGCCGCGCAGGAATACAAGCGCCGCGTGATGATTTGTCATGTAATGCGTTACGCGCCTTTTTATGTCGAGGTCAAAAAACGCGTCTCTTCCGGAGAGATCGGCGAATTGATTGCCGTTGAAACAACCGAGCATGTATCCTATCACCATATTGCCGTGGGTTATGTCCGGGGCAAGTGGCGCAACACCGCTCAGGCAGGTCATCATTCCATGCTGCTTGCCAAGTGCTGTCACGACATCGACATGATCATGTGGATGATGAGCGGAATCACGCTTACGGCGATTTCGAGCTTCGGCTCTAACTATCAGTTCAGACCCGAAAAAGCGCCCGCCGGAGCCGGAACCCGCTGTTTGGTCGATTGCCCGCCCGAGGTAGAAGCCGAATGCCTGTATTCCGCCCGCAAACATTATCTCAACCATCCCGACCGCTGGTCGTTTTATGTTTGGGACAACCTGGAACATCTTGAAAATCCCACCCTGGCCGATAAAGAAGCGACGTTAAAAACCGACAGCATATACGGGAAATGCGTGTTTAAATGTGATAACGAAACGGTGGATCACCAAACCGTGAATATCCGCTTTGAAAACGGTGTGACCGCATCTCACAACATGATCGGCGGTTCTTCAAAACCGCAGCGCTCCATTCATCTCATCGGCACAAAAGGGGAGATTTGGGGCTTTTCGGAAGAAGCCCGTTTTGTCGTTCGTAAAATCGACACCAGACCCGGATGTGAATATTCGGAAGAGACCGTGGACTTAAACATAGACGGCGATACCTCCGGCGTCACCGGCGGTCACGGCGGCGGCGATCAGCGCCTTGTCGCGGATTTCGTTGAGTACATACAAGGTGGTGAGCCATCGATTTCCTGTACGAGCATCGCCGATTCGGTCTACGGCCATCTTGCCGTTTTCCGTGCAGACGAT
The DNA here is from genome assembly GCA_964612155.1 of uncultured Eubacteriales bacterium. Taxonomy (GTDB): domain Bacteria; phylum Bacillota; class Clostridia; order Oscillospirales; family JAKOTC01; genus DAOPZJ01. The sequence goes on from CAZTDA010000327.1 coordinate 1,386, forward strand.
TCCATGAAAAGCGGATGTATCATGGAAATCCCCACAATAGATATTCTTTGATTGTTTGATTTAAAATAGTGGCAAACTGTGTTCGTCTTCAGTAGAATTTTCATCGTAACAAGACGAATTCAAATCGCTGCACCTGACGGGTGCAGCGATTTATTGTCATCTGAACACAGCGCGAATCACGCATAAACAATAGTTCCGGGACAGCGGTTTAATCAATTGTTCCCGCTGATTACCGTTTCCAACATCAACTTATATTCCGGTGCAAGCAGCTTCAATTCATCTGCAACCTTTTTCGCCAGTCCTTCACTGAATAATAAATCAAAATCGGTGTGATTGCAGATAAAGCAAATATCTTTCAAATCAAGCCACTTGCGCAGATCCTCCGGTTGGTCGGGGAAACGGGTTTTTTTATAGCTTTCTCCTTCAAGCACAAAAAGATCTTGATTGTCATAAGCCGCTTTTGCTTTTTGAAAAGCTGAATCATCGCGTAATATCATCTGTCTCAGGTTTGCCATGGTCGCGGGTTCGGCGCAGTAAAAACCGCAGCCGTACCGAAATCCCCGGGGAGACAGCTCGAAAAAGAAACCCGGCAATCCGTGAAATAACTTTTTATCACGGATAAACAGGCACCATGCCACATCGCGGAAAATGGATTTATCCTTAGAAAAACGCGTGTCCCGATAAATGCGTGAAATGGTGCGGTTGATTTTCGGTTCGCAGTCGAACATCGGGTCAATTTCAAGCATCGTCGGCGTGAGTTCGGTGACAAACTCGGCAAGCGGTTGCACCACAAAACGGCGATAGTCCTCTTTATGGGTGTTAAACCAATCGCGGCTGTTCTCGATTCTGTTCTCGAATAAAAATTTGATGGTAAGATCGTTAAAAGGCATTTGAAATACTCCTTGAATTAAAAAATGACGGTTTTGCGCCGTTAAATTATATCACCTTGGGCTTTTTGGAGCAACAGCGGCATAAAATTCACCGAGGTGATCATGATGAAGCGCTGTAAAAAGTTCTCCGCCGTTGTGATGGCGATATTATTGACCATTTGCCTGATGATTCCGTTCGGCGCGGATGGCATTCCCGAGAGCGAAATGCCCGACGATGTGGTCGTCACGGCGGCAAGACCCGATGCGATGTTGGACGCCCAATCGGTAAAAGCGCCGTGCGCAATTTTAATCGAACCTACCACGGGAACCGTGATTTTTGAAAAAAATGCCGACGAGCGGATCGCTCCCGCATCGGTGACAAAAATCATGTCTTTGCTGCTGATTATGGAAGCGATTGAACGCGGGGAGATACAACTCAATGATCAAGTCGCCGCAAGCGAGCACGCCGTGAGTATGGGCGGCTCGCAGATTTGGCTGGAGGTCGGCGAGGTCATGTCGGTCAACGATCTGCTCAAGGCGGTTGCGGTGGGCAGCGCAAACGATGCCACGGTCGCACTGGCGGAATTTCTCGCGGGCTCCGAGGATGCGTTTGTACGCATGATGAACGAACGCGCGGCGCAGCTCGGCATGGTCAACACCAATTACATGAACGCAAGCGGTCTTGACGAAGACAGCCATTACACCTCGGCACGCGATACGGCAATGGCTGCAACCGAATTGATCAAACATCCGCTGATTATCAATTATTCAACCATCTGGATGGATACGTTACGCGGTGGTGAGACCGAACTGGTCAACACCAATCGTTTAGTGCGTTTTTATAAGGGCATCACGGGTTTGAAAACCGGGACCACCGACAAAGCGGGCAGCTGTTTGACAGCGACAGCGGAGCGGGACGGCCTGAAGCTCGTTGCCTCGGTGTTCGGAGCGACTTCGAGTGACGACCGGTTTTCGGCGGCGCGAACACTGCTCGATTTCGGTTATGCCAATTATGTGATTGTGACACCCGATCCGCCTGCGGAAGAGATCGTATTAACCGTC
>CAZTDA010000328.1:0-3314 GCA_964612155.1 uncultured Eubacteriales bacterium
GGTGGCATGGCCGCAGCCATGACGGGGTGGTCTCACGGGCGATTACGAATCTCCCCTACACTTTATAACCGCTCGCCGCGTGAGTTGATTTCTTACCTCCCTTGTCAAAGGGAGGGAGACCGCCGCAGCGGTGGAGGGATTCCGTTCCCGGCGCACAGGTTTTCGCGCGGTACCTTAATTCCTTCATTCCTTCACTTCTTCATTTCTTCATTCCGTCCCCCTCCCTCCCACTTTTTATTAACCCCGCCTTGTAATTCCCTGTACTCAAAAATCCTGCCCGCATAAACCAACCCCATCGCGGCCAAAATCCCCATCACGGCAATCACCGACCATAATGTGTAATTGGGGCTATCCGCGAGCACGGCAATCAAAAATACAATCCCGATCGCCGCTCCGTAACACTTATCACTCCTCTTCATCGATTCGATTTAACAGCGTCACAATCGCCTTTTTGCACATCGCGGCGACTTGCACCCATTCGCATGCGGCCCGAATCGCCCGCTCGGAGAGTGTAGCCAGAATCTCGCGCTTGTCTTTGGGGTTTTCGTCGTTGTGGTCGGTTTTGCAATGCATCCAAAACGCCTCGAGGTCGAGCGCGAACATCCTGCGCTCCCGGTCGGCCTCGTCGAATTCTTCTAAAATCACGGCATAACTCTCGTGGTCGGAGTGGTTGATTTCTCCGTAAATCTCCTTCGCCCGTTCCTGTTCCGCCGCCGCTTCCTCTTTGATCACCTGATATAACTCTTTCATGTTGACCTCCCAATGGTTTAAAAATTATTCCGTCGCCCTCGGCAGCCTCGCAACCCAACCACCTAACTCGCCGTCGTAGGTCAACTTCGCCTCAATCGGCATTTGCACGCCCTTTTCGGTTAAGAACCTGACCACCTCCGCCGCGCCGACAAACCGACGGTACCCCTTCATCCATTTGAGTTCAAACCCGTTTTCCGCGTCTTCCATCAACACCAGGATGCTTGCCACGGCATTCACATGAATCCGCATCCGTTCGGGCAGCATGTCCTTTCCCACAATGTTAATCGCTCTCACTGCCATTTTAATCATCAACCCACCTCGTTCACGATCAAACCGCTCAAAACAATTCAGGTCAAGCGTAATTTTCGGTTTACCATGTAAACTCGGCAGTGAGTTGATGTATGCCTCATTAATTCCGTTGCTCATTTGTTCCCCTCCGTTTCTAATCCGTTCAGATCTGTTTCATAGGCATAAACCACTGTTTTTGACTCCGGTGCAGCCAGCAATTCATCCGCCGTGCACCGATAAAGCTGTACCATCTTCGGCAGCAGATCAGCCCTCGGCTTGCATCCGCCGGTCTCCCATTGGCTGACAGCGCTTTGTGACACTCTCAGTTGCACAGCCGCTTCCACTTGCCGCAGCCCCGCTCTCTTCCGCAATTGCTTTAAATTCATTTTCAACCCTCCGTCTTGTTGTCCGTTTGATTTACCGTAAGTATTTAGTCACTTGACTGATCGGTATGCCCATCAGTAATAGCTCGTCTATTATTTTAATAGCGTTAAATTTGTTTGTCAATAGATTTTATCGTATTTTATAAATTTATTTAATTTTTACTTGCATAATATTAGTGAATCTAATATAATAAGCTTGAGGTGGTTATGATGAAAAACATCAAGACGATTCGCACGAATGCCGGCATGTCCCAACAGGCCTTTGCAAATCTCTTCGGCGTACACCAAACCGCGGTCAGCCAGTGGGAAAAGGGGAGAACTTCTCCCGATATCCCCACCGCCAAGGCCATCGCGGATTATTTTCATGTTGATCTGGACTATGTGCTGGATCGCACTTCAACCGTTTCGATGCCGGAGGAAGATCAGTTTTTAATCGCATTGTCTTCCGAGGCCAAAACGCTCACCCAAGAGCAAAGGCAGGATGTCATCGAATTCATCCGCTTTAAAAAATCACAGATTAAATAAGAACTCTCGTCGCGCAGTTAAAGGTGAACTTTATTCGCCTAATGAGGTAATAGCTCGTTTGCAATAACGCTCCTTGTTTTTATATCCATATCATCAATCATAATAATGCCGTGGCAAATCGCTGCGGCATTCATTTTTCGTATATAAAACAATAAACAATTTTGCATAATGAATCGTCGACTGCATATATTATAAGGCAATATGTATGGCTGTATAATATGGTATATATGTATTGACAAAATCGGAACGGCGGTGTATACTTTATATGAACACAACTCTCGGAGGTGATAAAATGGCAACCGTAAAAAGCACGATTAACCTCAACAAATATTATAAAAACCAGCTTGAATGGTTGGTGGCGCAAAATGAACTCTCTTCTGTAACCGAGGGAATCAACATCGCCATCGAAGCTTACGTAAAAGCAAAGCAAAAAGAACTCTACGCAAAGCAAATGCAAGCCGCCTCACAGGATGTCGATTTTATCGAAAGAACCTTGTCTTCACAGCGCGAATTCGAGAAGATTGATGCTGAGGTAACCGGAGAATGGTAAAGAAGTGGGAGATTTACTATCTCGATTTAGACCCGACAACAGGGAGCGAACAAAAAGGCAAAAGACCGGTTCTGGTCATTTCGAATGATGCGGTCAACAACTGTCTGCCCGTGTTCACCTGCATTCCGTTTTCATCGGTAAAATCCGGAGACAAAATCTATCCCACCGAAGTTTTTATAGCTTTAAAAGATAGCGGACTTCCAAAAGACAGCGTGTTAATGCTTCAGCAAATCCGCACCGTCTCGATCAATCGGATATTCGGCAATAAGATCGGCGAGATTCAAAACGAACCCATGAAAGACAAAATAAAACAAGCGTTAATCGCCTACTTTGAGTTGGATTAACAATATCATCAATAAAATAATATTGATCATCAATCCAAAAAACAACAGGGGTTTACTTCCATTGTCCTTATTATCGGACTGCGGATATGACATAATCATATCCACAGGAGGTGTTAAGGATGACACTCAAGGAAATCTACAACCTTGCGGACAACAAAGGCATCAACGTCTGGCATTATCCCTTTAAAACCATCAAGTGCATGTCTACGCCGCAGGGCGACATCGCAATGAACGCGGATAAGTTGAAAAGCAAAGCCGAAGAATTGTGTCATCTTGCGCACGAGATCGGACATATCGAAACCGGTTCGTTTTATAAACTCGATGCCGACACCGCAACCATCCGCAAAGCCGAAACCGCAGCCACCCGATATGCGGTAAATCTGTTAATCTCCAAAGAACGGCTCGATAAGCTCGCAAAGAACGGTTATATTACCCCTTATGAGGTCGCCGAGCACTTCGGCGTCACCGAGGATT
>CAZTDA010000329.1:0-3314 GCA_964612155.1 uncultured Eubacteriales bacterium
GGTCATCTCCGAAGAACTCGGAATGGATTTGAAAGAAGCCAAGGTGCAGATGCTGGGCAGAGCGCGTCAGGTCAAGGCCGGTAAAGAGAACACCATCATCGTGGACGGCACCGGCGATCCCAAAGAGATTAAGGCCCGCATCGACCAGATCAAGGCCCAGATCGAGACGACCACCTCCGATTTCGACCGCGAGAAGCTGCAGGAACGCCTTGCAAAACTCTCCGGCGGCGTTGCCGTTATCAAAGTCGGCGCAGCCACCGAAGTTGAAATGAAAGAAAAGAAACTGCGCATGGAAGACGCGCTCTCCGCGACCAAAGCGGCCGTTGAAGAGGGTATCGTCGCGGGCGGCGGCGTCGCGTTGCTGAACGCCACTGCTGCCGTTGAAAAGCTGATCGCACAGGTCGACGGCGACGAGAAAACCGGTGTCAAGATCATCCTCAAAGCACTGGAAGAACCGATCCGCCAGATCGCCGCAAACGCAGGTCTCGAGGGCTCGGTCATCATCAACAAGATCAAGGGCAGCCGCAAGACCGGTTACGGCTTCGACGCCTACAAAGAGATCTACTGCGACATGATCGAGGCCGGCATCGTCGACCCGACCAAGGTCACCCGTTCCGCGCTGCAAAACGCCGCGTCGGTTGCGGCAATGATCCTGACGACCGAATCGCTGGTCGCCGACAAGAAAGAACCCACACCTCCGGCAGCTCCGATGGGCGGTAATCCGGGAATGGATATGTATTGATCCTAATCTTGCAATTATTCAGTGTACAGTTCACAGTGAAAAGTGTACAGTGACAGTGCAAAACCCGATACGAAATTCAGAATTAAGAGCGGCGGCGCAGTATTGCGCCGCCGTCTTGTTTTATCTTATTACACAGGCATTGTAGGAGCGAACTGTGTTCGCCTGCGAAATGACAAAGGGCTTGTGCAAATAAATGATGCGTAAAAGCGGCGGGCGAACGTAGTTCGCCCCTACATTTAACCGCCGGTGCCATATCCCGAGATCACCCAGTTACCCGTCGTTTCGTCTTTCATAACGCCGATAAACTTCCATGTGGCATAACGACCGTTTTCAAGGAGTTTGTGAATATCGTCTATCTCTTGGTTGTAATACATGTCAAAAAGCGCAGGATCGTTTTTAAGATAATTTTGATATTCGCGGTTTTCCTTGTCGATCTCATATGTCACATAATAACTCTCTCTGGCGGGACTCCATCCGGTGGCTTCATTGCTGCCGCTGTATTCGATTTTCAAATTATAAGCGATCGCGTTTCCGTAGGATTTGATCGGGCAAGTCCAACCACCGTCTTCGCCTTTTTCATAGCCGAAGAGAGCAATTCGGTAATTCGTAAGTGTTGCAAGCGCTTTCGTATCATCTTTTTCCAACGCGGTAAAATAGCGCTTGATGATGTCGGTGATCTCCGCTATTTGCGCAGTCATTTCGGCGGACTGCGCTTCCGATTCCGTTGAAACAGCAGAGGACGCCGGTGCAACGGACTGCGCTTCCGTTTCGGTTGATGCAACGGAAGATGTCGGCTCAATGGATGGTATTTCCGATTCGATTGATGCAACGGAAGAAACCGGCTCGGATGGCCCTTTGTTGAAGCAACCTGACAAAATCAAACATAATGCTATGATTAATAAAGATGTTTTTTTCATGAATATCTCTCCTTCTTTCACCTTTTTATTTTTCAACATTTACCATATCAAGGAAATAATTTAATGTCAAGGGTTTTACATATATTTGTATAAGTGCACAAATAAATTGGTTTATGTTATGGATAATGACGATGATTATGTTAGTATGCACATATCACTGCAACGTAACGCCAAAAATCAACGGCGGCGCAGAATTTGCGCCGCCGCTTTAATGTTGAAAACTAAATAAAAACCGAATATAATCAGAATATATAATATTTATGGTAAAGATTTAACGTTCGACAAATATTAACAAATTTCATCCCTGCTATTCCGTATTCTGTAAATAAACAGGTTCTTTGAGGCATTACATCGCAATGTGGGTCTAATTGTATTAATTCCAATACAACCCCAAATCATCATAAAAATATGCTTTATAATTTGTTTAATTACAATGCAAATAATAATTGGGCTTCGTATTATGATATGCTAATTGTCTTATCAGGTGCAAACCTATGTATTAACAAAGGTGGAGGAACCGGTCATTCAACCGCTATTTATGGCGTTTGCCCAGATGTACCTTCTTCATACTGTATAGAAAGAATGATAACTATTTTGTGGGAGATATAAAAAATGTTAGAGTTCCGCAACACGAGCTTTCACATTGTTATGGTTGTCATGATGCAACGGAATGTACATATGGTTACCTTTGTATCTTCAATCAAGGATTTGATAGTGACAATAATTTTGGAGATGATACACGCATTTGGTGCCCTGCGCATCAAGCTCAATTTAATGCAAATCGACATTAAAAGAATAAAAATCTAAGAAGGGATGGTCACTATCATGAGAAAAATAATATCAACCATATCAATTTTATTTGTCATTTTCCTTATGTTCGGCTGTCAAAACACCGGTGTTCCATCGGCAACCACCACTTCTCCCGAGTCCTCGATTGGAGAAGCAGAAGAACTCTTATATGATCACACTCGTTTCACGACAACGGATGAACTTGTCAATTACATTAAACAAAATTCCTCAGAGGAAGAGATCATGGGAGTTGAAATTCAAAATTTTATTAAAGATGGACAAATAAAAATTAACGAACCGACTTTTACCCCACCGATGGGATTCAAGTTGCATAGCGTAGAAATTTGGACAGTGTATGGCTCTTATACTTATATCACCGATAAATTTGTTGATTACCTCGAAGAAATTAAAAATTCTAATCAAGCTGCTGTTGAATCCATGTCTTATCCTGAATCTTCATATGAAACCAAGGATGAGGGATTAATCACAAGCAGCGGGGAAACGGCTTCGCTTTCCGATTACGAAAAAGATGTTGCTTTTAGAGCAGAGAACAGAATCATTTTGCAATGGAGTACAGAAAAATCGGAAAAACCGGGGGCAGCGCTTGCATGGTGCATAGAAAATTTTAATTTAAAACCCATTGGAAACAACGAAAGACCAACGCATTATTACTCCCCCAACGATTCATCAGGTATTCCTATTAGCTATTCTATATATTGGGAAACCGATGGTTATCTCTGTTACGCGAGCATTCCCGCCGCGTTGTTCAGCGAAAAGACTGTCGCAGAGATTTGTTCATTCAAGACCGTTACCGTACCGCTTGGATAAATCGTTAATTCGAAAACAAAATCAACGGCGGCGCAGAA
>CAZTDA010000330.1:0-3303 GCA_964612155.1 uncultured Eubacteriales bacterium
ATGATCGTACGGCTCTACGAGTGCAACGGCAAAGGCGGCGCGACCTGTGTCAAATTGCCGTGGCTGAACGCCGAAATTAAAACCTCATTCGGCCCGTGCGAGATTAAGACGTTCAAGATTCAAGCAGATGGAAGAGCCGGAGAAGTCAATTTGATTGAGGAGTAATCAAAATAAGAAACACCCGCAGCCATTGGCTGCGGGTGTTTTTACGCTGTAGGGGTGCCCCTGTGTGTGCGCCCGCGTCTTCGACAATTTTCGATATATCGTGTCGGGGTCGGCGACCCCGACTATCCGGAAAAGCGAGATGGGTGAACGGGCGCACACATAGGTGCGCCCCTACAAGATTGCGATTGCTCGCACCAACGAGGCCTCGGCTTCGAGGGCGAGCGGGAGAGCGCTGAACGTAAACGGAGTTTTCAATTGTTCAAGGCCTGTCAGGTTTTCTACGATGCAGATGTCGTGTTTGAGCAAATACAGATGTACCGTAAACGGCAGCGCGTCCGGAGACGGGAAATCGAGCCCGATTAATTTCACTTTGGCAGCGACGAGCTTTTTGGCGGCGCTCATGTCCAATACGGGATGGGCAGTGAAATATTCGGGCTTGCCGAACATCTTATCCCAACCGGTATAAAACAGCGGGATATGGTTGAGTTTCAATTCGAAATCGGCGGCGGTGATCACTTTTTTGCCGCGCACATCAAGCACCTGCCCATCGCCGTAAAAGCGGTCAAGAGGGAAATCGGCACAGGTCGTGTTTCCGAACAGCAGGTGCATCGGCAGATCAATGTGGGTGCCGTTATGCAGGCAGCCGCTGATTTCGTAGGAAATATAGCCGGTCGTGCCCTCGCGTTTAATCAGCCGGAAAGCCGGGTCGCCGGGGTAAGCCGGGGTGTTGTCGGTGAGACGGTGAGTGAGATCAAGAAGCATTTGATGACCGCCCTTTCAAATTAAAAGGAAAGTATTTTTGTATTTCACCCCCACCTTTCGGCGGGGGTGAAATATTAATTATAAAGATGGAATGACGGTTGGCATGAAGAGTCGGGAACTTATTTATCCGCTTTCTTGGCGCCGAAGGTGAACCAGACACCTGCGGGTTCGGGGAACTCGGTCGGGTCGGCGAGCAGCTCTTTGTAGTTCGCGGCAACTTTTTTGAAAGCGGCGGCGAACTGGGTGATCAGCGCTTTGTCGTATTTTTTCATCCACGGGACGGAATAAATTTGGCTGTTGATAGAAGCCGCAACCGGAAGTGAGGCGGTGGCTTCGCGTACATCGGTTTTAGTGAACGCGATGCGGGTGGGTTTGCCGTCTTTATAGAGGTCGGCGGTCTGCATCATGGGATGGGTGTGCAGCGGGCGGTTTGCGCCTGCAACCACATCGGGCACGCCTTCGGCACGCACGGCGGCGCAGAATTTGGCAATCGGCAGGCCGCCGAGTTCTTCGGCCTTATACAACCCATGGGCGTAATACCAGCCGGTCATGGTCGAGTCGGATTTTTCGTCGACACGGTGGGCGCGGATTCCGGGAACGCCTTCGAGCTGATCCCAAAACTCATTCATGGTTTTGCGGATTTCCTTACAGCGCTCGTCGTAGTATTTCAACTGGACAAGGCCGACGGCAGAGGACATTTGGTGGACTCTGCCTTTGACGCTGCCGAGCGGAAGACCCATATACGGAACCAGTTCCGGGTCGGTGACATTTTCGGGATTATTGCGCTCGTAGTGGCCGTAAACCAACGCGCGTTCGTAATATTTGCGGTTGTTCGTGACAAAAATGCCCGCTTCGCCGATGGCAAAGGATTTTCCGCTCATCAAGCTCATCGCGGCAACATCGCCGAACGTGCCGAGCATCTTGCCTTTGTACAGTCCGCCCTGGGCGTGGGAGACGTCTTCGATGACTTTGATGTTATGCTTTTTGGCGATTGCCATGATGGAATCCATGTCTGCAGGATGGCCTATGTAATGCACCACCATAACCGCTTTGGTGTTTGGGGTGATGCGGCGCTCAAAGTCCTTCGGGTCGAGACAGAGGGTGGTCGGGTCGACGTCGCAAAAGACCGGGGTTGCGCCGAATAAATAGGCTTGAATGCAGGACGCCCAATAGGTCAGCGACGGGCAAATCAGTTCGTCACCGCGCCCGAGACCGATGGAAAACATCGCCGCCGCAAGCGCCATGGTGCCGCTGGTATAGCCGACGGCGTGTGAAAGCCCCATCCACTTGGCGAATTCATTTTCAAATTGAATCGTGATGTCCGTTCCGCTCATGGCGCCGCGGTGTAAAACATCCAAAATTGCCGTTTCTTCTTCTTGACCGTAGATCGGCCAACGCAGCGCTTCTTTAGAATCGAGAGTGACGGTTTTCGGGCCGCCGAAAAATGCAAGTTCGCTCATAAAAAGTACCTCCGTGACGAATTAAACCAAGTATAGCAGATCATTCGAAATTTGACAATGTTAAAATAAGCTTGCCGCAAAATCTGTCGAATGGTATAATGAACATGCGATTGAAGGGGGATTTTTATGGCCGAAATTGAAAAAAACCGGAATGATGAATCGCGTTGGATCAAGGGACTGGCGCGCAACCGATTTATGCAGGGCTTTTTTCGGCATACCCTCGGGATTTATATTAAACATAAGTTCAAATACCGGGTTTTAAAGTATACGCCCCAAGAAAAGACCTATTTACTATTAATCAATCACACCAATGATAACGACCCGTTTTTTGCCTCGCTGCTGCTGCCCGGCTACATCCGCTTTGTGGCGACCGAACAGCTGACCGAGGGGCCTGCCGGAAAATTGGTCAAATATCTGGTCAATCCGATTCCGCGTAAAAAGGGCGCTTGCGCCGACGATACGGTCGAATATATCAAAACCAACTTGCGGCTCGGCATCAGCGTAGCGCTGTTTCCCGAGGGGGTGGTTTCGATTAACGGGCAGAGCAGTTATTTTTCGCCGCGCACCGGAGAACTGGTGAAACAAAGCACCGGCGGACTGATCACCTGCTGCATTAAAGGCGGATATCTGTGTGATCCGGTGTGGGCAAAACACCCTCGGCGAGGACCTGCCGAGGGCAAAATTGTGCATGAATACACCCGTAAAGAACTCGACAAAATGAGCGTTGAAGAGATCAACGCGGCGATTTCAAAAGATCTATACGTCAACGCCTATGAAGAGCAGCGGAAAAACCCCAAGCGTTATCGCGGAAATGCGTTTGCGGAGGGGTTGGAAAACGCGCTGTTTGTCTGCCCGAAGTGTCAGGGGATCGGGACGATGAAAAGTGAACAAAACGACTATTTTTGTGATTGCGGAT
>CAZTDA010000331.1:0-3283 GCA_964612155.1 uncultured Eubacteriales bacterium
GGTGGCGCCCGAGATGGCGCTGATTTGATCTTCGGAAGCTGCGGCGGTTTTTACGACTGTAAACATATCAAGGTCTTTGTTTGAAAATTGATCACTGAATGCTTTGTCTTCGGCTTTTTTGCCAAGTCCCGGGGTCTCGGAGGATGCCAAAATCGAAATGCCGGCAACAGTGCTGTCAGCTTTGATGCCCACCATCAGCGAAATCGGGCCGCCGTACCCATTGGCATCGATCAAATACGCTCTGCCGAGCCCCGTTCCGTTTGCGTCCGTGCAGTCGAAATAGACAAAGGCATCGCATTCGGTAGCGGTTGTCTCGGTTGTTCCGGGCAGCACAACGGAGATGTTTTCTGTGATTTTGGCCTCTGCCTGCGCCGCGATAATATCTGCGGTGAAATAGTTGGTCACCGCAACCGCGCCGGAAATCACAAGACACAACGCCAATAAAATCAATACCGGCTTTAATATCTGCTTGATCATGTTTTGGCGGCCTCCTTCTTGAAAGCCTTTTTGCGGGGAACGCCAAACGGACGCGGATAAGTCGCCTGTTCAATCAACGGTGTTAAAATATTCATCATTAAAATCGAGTAAGAAACGCCCTCCGGCAGATTCGACCACATGCGGATTACAACCGTTAAAATACCGCAACCGATACCGAAAATCACCCTTCCCAGCGCATGCGTCGGGCTGGTGGCATAATCGGTCGCCATAAAGAATGCGCCTAAAATAAGTCCACCCGAAAGCATCTGCATCACGGGGTCTGCGCCGATGATCCAAGTGAGAATTCCGACCGTACCGATGTAGCACAGCGGAATAATCGGTACAATAACTTTGCGGATCATCAGATAAACACCACCCGCGATCAGCAGCAGACGGCTGACCTCACCGATACAGCCGATTGTATCCACATTGCCGATCAAAGCGCCTAAAATCGTAGTACCATCGGCAGCCAGCGCGGTTCCGGCTTTCATCATTGCCAACGGCGTCGCAGAGGAGACCCCGTCGTAAGCAGTCAGCCAGGCGGTCATCGCCGTCGGGAACGAGACCATTAACACGATGCGCGCGGTGATGGCGGGGTTTGCAAAGTTTTGTCCGATGCCGCCGAAAAATTGTTTTACAATGATAATGGCAATAAAAGAGCCGATTACAGCCATCCAGATCGGGAATTTGGGCGGCAGGTTATAAGCCAATAAAAGCCCGGTCACGACCGCAGACAAATCGCCGATTGAGTTTTCGCGTTTGGTGAGCTTGCGAAATAAGTACTCAAACAAGACCGACGAAGCCACCGTTGCGACTATTAAAACCGCACTGTACCACCCGAACATCACGCAAGCGGCGATTCCTGCCGGAAGCAGCGCAATAATCACGTCGAGCATGATGTGCCGCGTAGTCGATGCCGAGGTCAGGTGCGGTGAGGAGGTCACGATAAATCGTTTTTCCATCATCTTTTTGCCCCCTGTTTTTTTACGTAAGCCTTGCCGAGCCGCATCATCTGGGTCAATTGCCGCTTGGCCGGACAGCTGTAAGAACAACAGCCGCACTCCACGCAGTTCATAACCCCTTTTTTGTTCAAATCGGCGGCATCGCGGCGCAGATAGGCCTTATAAAGTTCAAACGGCGCAAGGTGCATCGGGCAGGCTCCGGCACAGCGGCCGCAGCGAATGCAGGGCTGTTCAGGCACTTTTTCCCCACCCGCTCCGGCAAATATCAAAATGGCGTTGTTTTGTTTTAAAACCGGCTGATCATCGGTGAAGACGCAAATGCCCATCATCGGTCCGCCCATGATGATACGGTTGGCATCAGAGGTATAACCACCGCAAAAATTGACGATGTCTTTGATCGGAGTTCCGATGGTCACACGCAGATTGCCGGGATTTTTCACGCCGTTGCCGTCGATGGTCATACGGCGGGCTACCAGCGGCATACCGTCTTTGAGATAACGGCTGACAAACGCGGTCGAGGTGATGTTCATCACCACGCAGCCCACGTCGGACGGCAGCTTTCCCGGCGGGACAATACGCCCCGTGGTGCTTTGGATAATCATTTTTTCCGCGCCTTGCGGGTATTGCGCCGGAATGGATTTGACACAGATGCGATGGCCGGCGGTGCTGCAGCTGTTTGCCACTTTTGTCAGCTCGGCGATGGCCATGGGTTTATTGCTCTCAACGGCAATCACGGTTTGTTTGGCATTGAAGTGTTCGGACATGATCATAATACCGTTCATAATATCCCAGGTGTTTTCAAGGCATTCCCGGTTGTCGGCGGTTATGTAGGGTTCGCATTCGGCGCCGTTGATGACCAAGGTGTCGATGCATTCCTCTTTATACAATGCAAACTTGACATGGGTCGGAAAGCCCGCCCCGCCGAGACCCACCAGCCCCGAATCGTGCACTGCTTTCACCAAATCCTCTTTACTGTGGATATGCGGGGGTTCAACACCCTCAAAAATACGGCTATACCCGTCGTTTTCAAGTTCGACGGTAGCCGTCTTGGTTCCGTTAGGAAGTATAATTTCTCCGATTCCGCGTACCTTTCCGCTTACGCCTGAATGGATCGGTGCGCTCACGGCGGCGGTACTGTCGCCGATTTTTTGTCCCACGGCGACGCTGTCGCCTTTTGCCACGATCGGAACACAGGGTGCTCCGACATGCTGAAGCATGGACACAACCAATCTCTCGGGTGCAGGCATTTCCACCGTAGCGCACATGACGGTGTTTTTATTGTGCGGCGGATGAACACCTTTCTCAAGACCGAAAAGAGCGGCGACTTGTCCTTTGAATCCCATCGACTCATCCCTTCCAAGGTTCTAAGGTTCTGCTGACATTTTAGCATAAACATGGTTTAGTGTCAACGGAAAAGAGTTGTCAAGTTTGTATTACAAAGCCATTTAAACCGATAAAAGGTTATCGATTACTCACCGGTTGAAACACCCGAAAATCCGTATCCTCATAGACCAATTGATAATCGTTGTCATTCATCAGACAGGTATATAAAATGTCATTCCCGTTTACCAACAGGTGCGTAAATGGATACCTTTTTAAAAAATCCTTATAAAAAAGCTGCCCTTCCTGGAGCATGTAGTATTCGAGCATAATATCCGTTTTGCTGTTGTTTTTCTTGACAAAAACCTCGGCCCTCGGATCAATATAGCACTTGAATCCCATATACTCGGCATATCCGCCGACGTCGTAGGAGGTGTAAAGAATTGCGGTTGACGTATCGGCATGTTCACTAAGATAGGCAACCGCACCGGCTCCTTCCGGTTCTTTGGCATACTTAAATGTCT
>CAZTDA010000332.1:0-768 GCA_964612155.1 uncultured Eubacteriales bacterium
CGCGCGTAAATGCACCCATAAGCGTGTCATCCCGGCCTCGAACGCCTTTGTGCCGCCTGCGGCGGGTCTGCTGATCGCTTCCGTGGTCGTTCGTGATTTGATCGGTTATGACGCAAAACAACGCTTAAAAGAATAACAGCTGATACCCGAGGAAGGAATGATCTTATGATGATCTCCACAAAAGGGCGGTATGCGATCCGTCTGATGGTCGACCTTGCGCAGCATATGGGCGACGGGTTTGTCTCGCTGAAACGGATTTCGGAGCGGCAAGATATCTCCGTCAAATACCTCGAGGCCATTGTGGCAATGCTGAACAAGGCCGGTATGGTTGAGAGTTCGCGCGGTAAAGATGGCGGTTATCGGCTTGCCAGAACGCCTGAGGAATACACCGTCGGGTCGATTATCCGGCTGACAGAGGGGTCGATTGCGCCGGTCGTCTGTTTGGAATGCGGGGCAGGTCGCTGTGAACGTGCTGCCGACTGCCTCTCGCTGCCGGTATGGGTCAAACTCGAAAGCGTCGTCAACAATTATTTAGACAGCGTTTCACTTCGCGATTTATTAGACGGTAAAGCATAAAGACAAGAACCCATCCGCCGGGAAAGGCGGTAAAATATTTTTTAATATCCTATTGACATTATAGGATATAGGTGTTATTATAAATATACCGAAGCGGTAGAGATTAGAAACTTCGGAAATGCAGATAGCAGGGACTGAGATTAAATCATGAAAGTTTATGCGGATAACGCGGCGACTACCAAGACGAGCCAA
>CAZTDA010000332.1:778-3278 GCA_964612155.1 uncultured Eubacteriales bacterium
TGCCATGCTGCCGTATTTTGATCATATCTACGGCAACCCGTCGAGTTTACATACGGCGGGGCAGGAGGCGGCGGAAGCGCTTTGGAACGCCAGAGAGATCATGGCGAAAAACCTCGGGTGCGAGGCAAAGGAAATTTATTTCACCTCGGGTGGCAGCGAAGCCGACAATCAGGCCATTTTATCAGCCGCCGCAATCGGCGCGAAAAAGAATAAAAAGCACATCATCTCGACGGCGTTTGAACACCATGCGGTGCTGCACACCCTCGAAAAGCTGAAAAAGCAGGGGTACGAGATCACGCTGCTCGATGTACATGAAAACGGAATCGTGACCCCCGAAGAAGTTGCGGCGGCGATTCGCCCGGACACCTGTCTGGTCACGGTGATGTACGCCAATAACGAGATCGGGACGATCCAGCCGATTGCCGAGATCGGGAAAATCTGCCGCGAAAAGGGCGTATTGTTTCACACCGACGCCGTACAGGCCGCGGGACATCTGCACATCGATGTGGTCAAAGAGAACATCGACATGCTCTCGCTCTCGGCGCACAAGTTCTACGGGCCGAAAGGGGTCGGGGCGCTCTATGTCAAAAAAGGCATCCCACTGACGAACCTCATCGAGGGCGGCGCACAGGAGCGCGGCAAACGGGCGGGCACCGAAAATCTGTCCGCAATCGCCGGTATGGCGGCGGCTTTTGACGAGGCCTGCGCGCACATCGACGAAAACGCCGCCAAGCTGACGGCGTTGCGGGATAAGATCATTGCGGGGCTATTAAGGATTCCGCACACGATTTTAAACGGCGACGCGGCTCATCGGCTGCCCGGAAACATCAACGTGTGCTTTGAGGGCATCGAAGGCGAATCGCTGTTGCTGCTGCTCGACGAACAGGGCATTATGGCCTCTTCGGGTTCGGCGTGCACCTCGGGGTCGCTTGATCCCAGCCATGTGTTGCTCGCCATCGGCAGACCGCACGAGATCGCCCACGGGTCACTGCGCCTTTCGCTCGGCGACGAAAACAACGAAGAACAAGCCGATTACATCATTGAAAAAGTGCCGGAGGTCGTTTCCTATCTTAGAAATATGTCTCCGGTCTGGCGCGATTTACAGGAGGGTAAGAAACATTATGTTATACAGTGAAAAAGTCATGGATCATTTCAAGCATCCGCGCAATGTCGGGATTATCGAGAACCCTGATGGTGTCGGCGAGGTCGGCAACGCCAAGTGCGGCGATATCATGAAGATTTACTTAAAAATCAAGGACAACAACATCGACGACGTCAAGTTTGAGACCTTCGGGTGCGGTTCGGCGATTGCGTCGAGTTCCATGGCGACCGAGTTGATCAAGGGCAAACCGCTCTCGGAGGCGCTCACACTGACCAACAAAGCGGTCGCCGAAGCGCTTGACGGGCTGCCCGTGCATAAGCTGCACTGTTCGGTGCTGGCTGAGGAGGCCATCAAATCCGCCATCGCCGACTATTACCGCAAAAACCATATCGAATATGACAAGAAATTGTTCCCGGACTGTGAGAGCTGCGGCTGCTGTGCGGACAACAAGTGTAAAGAGGGCCATTGCTAAAAAATGAAAATGAAAACTCCTGCGGGAAGAGCCGCAGGAGTTTTTGATTTAATTTTATACTTCTCAATTCGTCCGGAATGATTTTCCTGATGCCAATGAAAATATCCGATTCGTTTTAATCTGTCGATTTCATTGGTATGCAAGGTCTGCACTTATTCACCCCGGGCCTCTCGGACGGCTTCGATCATGGCGATATAACTTTCCACCGGCGTATAATCGGGAACGGAGTTTCCGGTGCCGAAGGCAAATCCGCCCTATCCCCTGCAGCTTTCCATGATGCGGAAAACATAGTCCCGTATGTCGGAGAGGGACGAGCGGCAGACGATGTCGGTGTCCATGCCGCCAAAGTTGCCGATTCGGCTGCCGTAACGCTTGACCCATTCGGCGAAAGGTGCGATTTGATCCTCGTTCGAATGCTTAGCGTCGATGCCCACTTCTTCAATCAAAGGCTCCATCAGGTCGAAGATGCAACCGCAGGAGTGCAGAAGAAAGGGTTTGCCTGCTTGATGCACCAAATCGACTACTTTTTTATACTGGGGCAGCACCAAACGCTTCAAATCGTCAGCGGCGAGCAGCGTGTTGCTTTTATAACCCAAATCATCTCCAAATCGTAGAACGCAATAAATATCGCCGTACAGAGGGATAAAGCGCTGCCAGATTCGTGTGATGATCTCCCCGGTACGAGCGAATAAGTCGTCAAACAGTTCGGGTTCGTCCACCGAGATGTAACAGAGGTTTTGATATCCCACCACATCTTGCACGCATTCGAATACCCCGTTGCCGGGGCCGCCCGCAGCTTTCATCCCCTCGGGCAACATCTCCCGCAGGGCGTCAAAACAGTCGCCGTATTTTGTAAAAAATAAATCGGGAATCTCTTCCCAGGGATAGGCCTCAAAATCCTCACGGGTTTTTATCACACCCTCAGC
>CAZTDA010000333.1:0-3277 GCA_964612155.1 uncultured Eubacteriales bacterium
GATTGCGCGAAGCGGTTTCAAATTTTTATTGCTCTTGTTGCTCGTCGTTAAAGGCCTTGACCACACAAATGGAGGTGAGAAATTCGCGGCTGACATTGTTGAGTTTATCAAGCTTTTTTTGCAGTGCGCCGAATCGGGGATAACCGAGTTTCATGTTGGCGGCGATTAACAGTGCGGCGATGGCGAGGATGACGACGATCATCGGAAGCTGCTTCGGCGTTTGAATGATGATCAGCACGATCGCGCCGACACAGGTGATGGGCGCTTTGATCATGATGCGCATACAGCCGTTGATAAATTCCTGCACCTGCGTGACATCGTTTGTGATGCGGGTGATGATGGACGCGGGCTGCAGCCGGTCGATATTCTCTTGGGAAAGCGTCTGCACCTTGCGGTACATATCGCCGCGCAGTTCCTTTGCGATGGTCTGGGAGGTTCGGCTTGCAAACAGATTGCGCATCACAGCGCCGAGCGCTGACGTCGCTGCGATGGCAACCATGATTGCGCCGTAACGCAGGATGGTTGTGACATCCGCGCCTTTGACGCCATCATCGACAATATGCGCCATAAAAGTCGGTTGGAGAAGGTCACCGATGGCCTCCACAGTTAAAAACAACATGGAGACCAAAAAAATCCCAAGGTGTCTTTTGATGTATTTTATAACAAGTTTCACGGTTATATTGCTCCCCGTTTATGATTCAAAAGCGTTTAAAATTTTTTTCATAATCTTGCTCAGTTGTTCTTTTTCGACTTCGTCCAACGTGCTTAAAAGCTTGTCCGCAAGTTCCTGACGGGCTTCTTCGGCATCTTTGGCGGTTTCCAGACCGAGCGGCGTTAAGGTGACATCAATATTACGTTTATCGTCTTCGTTCTTTTCACGGATAATCAATCCGGCCTTGTCCATGCTGTCCAGTTGCTCGCTGAGGGTCGCGGAACGCCGTCCGGTGATCTCAATCAACTCACGCTGGGTCAGGGTTCCTCTTTCACGAAGCAAGATCATCAGCCAGCCCTGCCCCGGATATTTCTTTGCCATTTGTATTTTATGAGAGCACCGGTGAAGCAGCCGCAGCAGCGCGAGATTCGTTGTGTCCTCCATATGATTTGCACTTCCTCTCAGAATCGTTAGGTGCCTTGTGATATTATAAATCAAAAAATTATTAATTGCAAGGTGCCTAATGATTATTTATTAGTTTCACTGCAAATCCTATGGGCGAAAGGAGGTTTTAAAATGACAAAACCGACGAAACCGGGGACTGACAATCAAGAGGCCGGGAACTATATCGAGGTAGGCCCCAACGGAGAAACCGTGGATAATCCCCGCATGGTTCATATCGATCGCGGTGATCGGCTGCCGCCTACCCAGGCATCGGGGAACCAGTGGCTGAAAATTGATTGACACAATAAAAAAAGAGCGAGGATGTCCCCCGCTCTTTTTGCTTAATGCTTCTATGGGCATGAATACGATTATTTTCGTTGGCTATTTATCCGCTCGGCGGGCTGTGGTCAGCCCGCCCTACTCTTGTTATTTCATAATTATGCTTGTTGATACCGAGATCCTTCGACTGCACTCGGGTGCGACTGCATATATGCAGTTTATTGCATTTCGAGTTTACTCAGGATGACGGGACCTTATCCGATTGGTAGACGATTTTGCCGTTGATGATGGTGTACAGGCAGTTGGTGAAAACTTCGAGCGGGTTCCCGTCGAAGATAGCGATGTCGGCATCCTTGCCTGCTTCGATGCTGCCCACGCGTTTTGAGATCCGGCAGATTTCGGCGGCGTTGATGGTGATGGCTCTGAGCGCTTCATCAATGCCGAGACCTTCTTTGGCGGCCAATCCGGCGCAAATGGGCAGATATTGAATCAACGAGACCGGGTGATCGGTGGTCAGCGCGACTTTGACACCGACTTTGTATAAAATTCCGGCGGTCTTGAATTCCATATACTGCACCTCGATTTTATTTCGGGATGCTAAATCAGGCCCCACGATTGCGGGAAAACCTGATTTTTTTATCTCATCCGCAATCAGGTGACCTTCGGTGCAGTGATCCAAGGTCATATCCAAATCGAACTGTTTTGCGATGCGGATTGCGGTTAAGATATCGTCGGTGCGATGGACATGCGCTTTCAGCGGGATTTTCTTTTCGAATACCGGAATCCAGCACTCTTTGCGAAAGTCCTCGTCAAAGCTCTTTTTCGAATCTTTTGCGGACTGCTTGTCGTCGATATACTTTTTGGCTTCAAAGAGTTCTTCGCGTAGCATGGCGCCGATGGCCATTCGGGTGGAAGGCATCATGTTGTTATTGCCGTAATTTTTCTTTGGGTTTTCCCCGAATGCGATTTTCATTGCGGCCGGTTCGAGCACCACCATATCGTCGAGTACCCTGCCGTCTGTTTTAATAAATATAAACTGTCCGCCCACCACGTTCGAGCTGCCCGGCCCGACCATGACCGAGGTGATCCCGGCTTTGATAGCGCTGTGAAAAGCGGCATCCATCGGATTGATGGCGTCAAGTGCTTTTAGATATGGGGTGATCGGTTTTGTGATTTCATTGCAGTCGTCACCTTCGATCCCCTTTTTTTCTTCCATGATGCCGATATGACAGTGTGCATCGATGAAACCGGGCAAAACCCAATTCCCTTTTGCGTCAATTACGATGTGATCATCGTTTTCAGATTCGCTGATGTTCTCTGCAACTTTTATGATTTTTTTGTCTTTTATTAAAACACAGCCGTTCTCGAAACTTGTCTTGCCCATTGTCAACAATTTGGCATGGATGATCAGCAAAATTTTCACTCCTTGTTATCAGATTGCTTGCATATTTTTACCGCCGGAACAAAAAATAATCCCCAAGGAGGTGAGTGTTTCATGGAAAACCCCAATAACGACAAAAAGCGCCAAGACGAGAAAAACCGCCAGAACGAGAAGAATCGCCAAAACGAAAACAATCGCAACAACGAGAACAACCGCAACAATGAAAACAATCGCAACAACGAAAACAACCGCAACAAGTAGTTTCTAAGTAAATACGCGCACAGCGAACTAACAGCATCTCGAAGTGAGGTGCTGTTTTTTTCTCGAACCGTTTTATGGCGTTATTTTTTAAGTGTATATCCCAAATAGAATGTTATCAAGGATAATACGGAATCAAATGAGTTGGAACCGTTGATGAAAAAATCCGCCCGCCATTTTGTGGGTTCAACATATTCATCGTGTCTGTAACGTACCAAATCCAGATAGACATCCGCAACTTCGTCGAATGTTTTTCCACGTTC
>CAZTDA010000334.1:0-3273 GCA_964612155.1 uncultured Eubacteriales bacterium
GGTCAAGGTAAAAGAGGATTTGAGTAAATATCAACTCGTGATTACCCCCGACTGCGCCTGTATGGACGATGAGACCGCGGCGGCACTCGCAGCATTCGTCAGGGGCGGCGGGGAATTGCTCTCCACGTTTGATACGGGCTTTTATAGTGTTGACGGAACTTATGCCGAAACGCCGAAGCTGGCTGCTGTGCAGGGAATTTCCGAAGTCAAGGGTGTTGTCACGGCGGAGATGCTCGGGATGGTCTACCAAAAGCCGAGCGACTCCCCGATTTTCAAAGACGTCAACCTGCGGCAGATGCCGTTTTCCCGGCTGGCGATGCGTTGTGCATTCACCAAAGAAGCAGAGACGGTCTCGACCGCGCTCGAACCGATGGCGAGCGTCTATATGGCACAGCCCGAGAGCGGGTATCCCGGAATTGTTGAAAACAAATACGGAAAAGGCAAAAGTGTTTATATCGCCGGGGCAATGGGGCTGACCTATGCTGAGCGTGCGCTGCCCGAATATGCAAAAATCGTCGAGAACATCGCGAAACAAGCCGCAAAACCGATGCTCGAGACCGATGCGCCGAGATCGGTTGAAGCCGTGCTGCGCTTGCAAAAGGGACGCTATATCTTGCACATGATCAACCTGACAGGTGAGATGATTCGACCCACGACACAGATTTTGCCGCTTTATGATATCAAGGTCACGCTGCGGGCAAAGGGCATCAAAAGCGTAAAGACCCTGCGCGGCACAAAACTGAAAAATCTTGAGATCGGCGAGAACAAGGCCACGTTCACAATGTCGAAACTGAACGATTACGAGGTTGCGGTTTTTACGCTTAAAAAGTGATTGTTTTCACATGAATATCTTGGTATAATCATTAAGAATAAATATCCGTTTAGGCGGGAAAAAGGATGGACAAATTATGAGTTTTATTGCATCGAAAAAACTGCAGGATGAACGCGCAAAGGCATTTAACAAGCGCTATGTTCCGATTATTTTAAAACTGCTGCCGAAAGGCATTCCGACGGCCTACAGCTTTGAAACCGACCAGCCGGAGGTGCGCTCCTGGGGCTGGAATGCAGAGGTGCTTTTTGCGGAGGGCTATTATAAAGAGGCCAACCACATCATTCGGAATTCGCCGTATCATCACTGCGAGTTTATGCCGATGCAGCTGACGCAGATGTTGGTGAAGTACGGCGATAAATTCGACGACGACACCCGTATCATCGCCGAGAACTATATCAAAGGCGCGTTGGAATATGCGGCAAACCCGCGTGTGCATCCGACGATGTATAACGACAATTTCGGCAATATGGCGACTTTTACGCTGATCGTCGCCGGAGAGCTTTTCAACCTGCCCAAATATGTCGAGATCGGCAAAGATAAACTCGACCAGGCGTGCGACTTGTTCCGGCGCTGCGGCACCATTATGGAATTCGGCAGTCCGGTTTATACGCCGCTCGACCTTTTTGCTTTTGCTCAGATGGCAAACTATATCAAAGACCCCGAATATCGGGCAAAAGCCCTGCAGTGCGAGGAACGCATGTGGGTCGAGGTCGTGACGCATTACCATGCGCCGACGGGTCATTTGGCGGGGCCGTATTCGCGCGCTTATGGCTGTGAATCCTTGGGGCACCCCACCAGCATCTCCGCGCTTTGGTATAAGGTATTCGGCGACAAGGCGTTTTTAAACGTGATGAATTACGGCTTTGAAACGATTGAAAAGCAGGTGATTCATATCTCTGCCAACGGGCTTCAACTGCCCAACGCCGCATGGTTTATGAACACTACCTTCCATTTCCCGCGTTGGATGGAAAAAGTGGCGATGGAAAAGGTCTTCCCCTATCATGCCGAATTTGCGGTGGAATGCATCTCCGCAGATGCACTTGCTTACAACGAGGAAAACGAACCGTTGTGCGCATTCGGAGGGCATCGTTCGACCAACACCACCTATATGACTCCCGAATATTCGCTCGGTACCGCAAGCCACCAATATCATAGCGGCGCGATGTCCGAATCGTTTTATGTGACCTATAAAAACTGCGAGATCGCCAATAAGCTTGAGGATGTCGGCGTTATGTACAGCAAATATATCTTCAATGACAAGCAGCCGAATCAGGAAAACGTTTATGCTTATTACGGCAAATGCGGCAAAGAGGGCTTCCGCGACGAGGGTCGCAAATTCGGCATACAACACGAAAACACCTCGATGATGCTTTACAGACCCTTGCAGTTGGAGCGCAAGCATGTGAAAAGCGCAAAGCTGACCGTCTTTATCCCGGCGTTCTTCTACGACGGATTTGAAATTTTAGCGGGCGGAAAACCCGTCAAAACACTGCCGTATGCCTCGGTAGAGCCGGTTACCGTCTGTGTAAAAGCGTATAAATCGATGTTCGCGTTCAAGCCGCTGATGTTATCTGATTTCGGCAGAGAAGCCGCTGTTAAAATCATAAAAAAGAACGATCACATTCAGATTTCATTTTATAATTACGAGGGCGAGGAGCGCGAGTTCGGCGATGTCGAACTGATTCACGCGCAAAACGGTTTTGTCTGCACCGCCGCAACCACCGAGGAATACCCCGATTTTGCGGCGTTTGCGAAATTTGCCGACAAGGGCAAAATCTCAGACGTGATGGAGCAGTCAGCCAAGATGTACACCCGCCGCGTGAAGTATCAAAATGACGGCACGGAGCTGTATTTCATCTACAATCCGCTCGTTGAGGGCATTGTGACCGCTACGGCCAACAAAAAGCCGATCGGACGCCATATTCTGAAAGCCGATATGCTGGATTATAAGAAGATCCCGCTGCTGGAGGATTAATTTTGGCGACAAATCTCGTTCAGCGGGGTTTGGAGCAAATAGACGCAAATTATTGGGCATAATCTTAAATAGTAAAGTAAAAACATCCCGTCCGGTTCAAGGGCGGGATGTTCAATTTGTGGACATCACATAACCAGTTCCAACAATTTATTAAGGAAATCATTGACTATTATTTTACATAATGTTACAATATTGGCATATCAAGCGGTGTTTAAAAAATGAAGTTGTAAACAATTAGTCTTGCAAAGAAATAAAACAGGAGGTATTTTTATGAAACGATACTACATAAAAGAGCAGACCCCTCTTGCATTTCATAAGTTTGCATGGTATGTATCCCTGCCGCTGGGATTATTATCAGGGCTCGGTCAATTTTACATTACGCTAAAAGGGATGGAAACTTTTACATGGTTTTATTTTGTTGATATTTTATACTTTGTAACTGTATTTGCACTGCTACTCTGCGCTT
>CAZTDA010000335.1:0-3272 GCA_964612155.1 uncultured Eubacteriales bacterium
TGGAAAGAATTCAACGATGAGTGCAATGTAATTGCGCGCGGGCTGATGGAGCTCGGCGTCGGCAAAGGAGACCATGTGGCGGTATGGGCGACCAACGTCCCCGAGTGGATTCTGACCTTTTATGCAACCATTAAAATCGGCGCGGTGCTGGTCACGGTCAACACCGCTTATAAAGTGTTCGAACTGGAATATCTGCTGCGGCAGTCCGATTCCAAAGTGCTCGTGATGATCGACGGCTGGAAATCCAACAGCTATGTCGACATCATCAACGAACTCTGCCCGACGTTGAAGGATCAAAATCCCGAGCGTTTAAAACTGCCGATGCTGCCCTGCTTGAAAAACATCCTCTATGTCGGTGAAAAGACCCCGGCGGGGATGCTCAATTTTAATTGCTTATACGAGCGGGCAAATGAGACCCCGCCCGAGATGCTCTCGGCGCTCGCCGAGCAGCTGAACGCCGACGAGGTCATCAACATGCAGTACACCAGCGGCACGACCGGTTTTCCCAAGGGCGTGATGCTGACGCATAAAAACATACTGAACAACGGTCGTTTTATCGGTGACAATATGAAATTCACCGAAA
This sequence comes from uncultured Eubacteriales bacterium, assembly GCA_964612155.1. GTDB lineage: Bacteria > Bacillota > Clostridia > Oscillospirales > JAKOTC01 > DAOPZJ01. The sequence goes on from CAZTDA010000335.1 coordinate 584, forward strand.
AAGATCGGCTGTGTATCTGCGTGCCGCTGTTTCATTGTTTCGGCATGGTGCTGGCGATGATGGCCTGCATTTCACACGCCTCCACGATGGTGCCGGTCGATATGTTCAGCGCCGAAAAAGTCATGCGCACCTTGGACAACCAAAAATGCACCGCCGTCCACGGCGTTCCGACGATGTTTATCGCCATGCTCGAGCATCCCGATTTTGATAAATTTGATTTCACCCACTTGCGCACCGGTATCATGGCGGGGTCGCCGTGTCCGATCAAGACCATGCGGGACGTGATCGACAAGATGGGCATGAGCGACATCACCATCGTCTTCGGACAGACCGAGGCCAGCCCCGGCTGCACGATGTCCACGACTGACGATACCATCGAACGCCGCGTCGCCACGGTCGGACGCGATCTGCCCGGCTGTGAGAACAAAATTGTCGACACCGAGACCGGTGAGACCCTCGGCCCGGGAAAACCCGGTGAATTTTGCACGCGCGGCTATCATATCATGAAGGGTTACTACAAGATGCCCGAGGCCACTCGTCAAGCCATCGACAAGGACGGCTGGCTGCACACCGGAGACATTGCAATCGTCGACGAAGACGGATATTTTAAGATCACAGGCCGCCTGAAGGATATGATTATTCGGGGCGGGGAAAACATCTACCCCAAAGAGATCGAGGACTTTTTATACCACCTGCCCGAGGTCAGCGACGTTCAGGTCGTCGGCATCCCGAGCAAAAAATACGGCGAGGAGATCATGACCTTTGTCATTTTAAAAGCCGGTTGTACGCTGACCGAGGAAGATGTCAAAAACGCCGTTGGAAAGAGTATGGCACGCCACAAGACCCCCGCGCACGTCGCCTTTGTCAAAGAGTTTCCGATGACGGCGAGCGGCAAAATTCAGAAATTTAAATTGCGCGAGATGGCGATTAAAATCTACCATCTCGAGGACGCGGCGGGTATCGAAACCGCGTGATATAGAATGCGCAAGTTTTTACTTATTTGCCCGGTCGGGCAAACCATCCCGATTGAATGGAAAGGATGATCAAAATTATGAAGCTATCATTCACCACTGCCGGCTGCCCCGGCTGGACATTTGACGAAATTTTTGCGGTCGCTAAGGATTTGGGTATCCAAGGCATTGAAGTTCGCGGGTTGGGCGATGTGATTTTTGCGCCCGACATTTCGATTTTTGCGCCGGAGGAGATCGAGAACACCAAAAAGCGCATGGCGAACGCCAAAATGGAATTCCCCGTGCTCGACTCGACTGCGGCTTTGGGCGTTGCAGATTTAGCGCAGGAGGCCATGATCGAAGCCAAGGCCTATATCGATCTTGCGGCGAAACTCGGCACCAAATATATCCGCGTGATGGTCAGCCCCAAAGCCGAACCGACCCATGCCGATTTGGATTTATGTGAAAAGCAATACCGCGAACTGTGTGAATACGGCGCTGCGAAAAACGTGTCTCCGCTGATGGAGACCAACGGCGTATTCGGCGACTCCAAGCTACTGGCGAAATTCTTGGCAAAAGTCAATCATGCCGGCAGCGGAGTTCTATGGGATATCCACCACCCCTACCGCTTTTTCGGCGAGACACCGCAGCAGACGGTGCAAAATATCGGAAAATATATCCGCCACACGCACATCAAGGACTCGGTGATGGCGGACGGAGCGATTATGTACAAGATGATGGGCTACGGCGACGTGCCGATCACGGATGCGGTTGCAGCGCTCAAGAACATCGGTTATGAGGGTTATATCTCACTCGAGTGGCTCAAGCGGTATAACCCCTATCTACAGGAACCGGGCATCGTCTTTGCCCACTTTGCGAGTTTTATGAACTACATTTTTGAGGAAGCATGATCGAAATCAAGCCGTTGGCGGGCGTTCCAATTGAGGCAATCACGGACACCTTTAACGCCGCATTCTCCGACTACGAACTGCCTTTTACCGCGACACCCGCGTATTTGCGCGAGCGGTTCGCGGCGTCCGGCGTGCGTTACGATCTCTCCTACGGCGCGTTCTACGGCAATCGTTTAATCGGGTTTATGATCAATTCGGCGGATGACTACGGCGGCTTTAAATCGGCGTTCGACGCCGCGACCGGTATCATTCCGGACTATCGCGGGCGGGGGCTTGTTTATCAGATCGCTAATGCGGCGATGGCGGAATTGGCTGAAAACGGCATTCAAAAATACACGCTCGAGGTGCTTCAGACCAACGAGCGCGCCATTCATATCTACGAAAAACTGGGCTTAAAAATCACACGCAACTTTTTTTGCTATACAGGCACGCCCAAACTGCACACAGAGATTAAACATGGGGTTATGGTCGTGCCGTTGACCGATTTTATTGAAGAGATTCGCGACTTTCCGCGCGATTGGCTGCCTTCTTGGGAAAACAGCGACGCAAGCATTTTGCGAAATGCAGCTAATGTCGAAGTCGCCTATATTACGGAGGGAAGCGTTTGTGAACGCGGTGTTGTCGTGGCTTATGTGGTCTTTCACCGCACGCGGGGACTGATCAATCAACTCTGGGTACACCCTGAATATCGGCGAAGAGGGTTCGCCACGGCGCTGGTCAAATATGTTTGGGAGCGCTTCGGCAAAGTCACGGTCAATAATATCGATCAGGACGACGAATCAGCCGCGGCGTTTTGGAGTGCAAGCGGACTACGTCTTTATGCCCGGC
>CAZTDA010000336.1:0-3270 GCA_964612155.1 uncultured Eubacteriales bacterium
GCCATTCGACGATGCCGTATTGTTGATAAGCGGTGTTGATGCCGCCGCAGTGATCGTACCCGTCCAGCACGGTCAATGTTGCGCTGCCGCCGTTTTTATTCACCGAGTCTACCATCAACTGCGAATAAATCAACGGTACTGCCATGTCCGCACTGCCGTGATAGGCGCGAACCGGCGTGGTGCGCAAATTGGAACAGCGCCACGACATTCCGCCGCCCGCCACCGGCGCAAGCGCCGAGAAGAAGTTCGGGAAGGCGAGGCCGATCATCCAGGTGCCGAAGCCGCCCATGCTCCCGCCGGTCAGAGAGACCCGCGTACGGTCGACATCGTATTCGTCAATCACCCGGTCGATGAGGGCTTTGACCTCCCACACAATATTGTCCCAAACGCAGTCGCCCGGACATTGCGGACATAAAATCACGGCCTCGGCTTCAAACCCGTTTTCGATCATCAGCGGAATCCCATGGCGGCTGAGGTGTTCGATTGCAAGGCCGCGTTCGCCCGCGCCGTGTAAGAAAATAATCAGGGGCAGATTCTTTTTAAATGTCTCGGGGGTAAAGACCTCAAAATTCATCCGGCATTTTTCATTTGCAAAATAAATCTTCTTGTTCATATTTTTCTCTTTTCTATACAACTTTATGTTATATTCGACAAATTATATGCTTAAAGTTTAATGATCCAAGCGTCCGAAATTGCGGGAATCAGGATTTCATTCAGGTTTAGCCAGCTTTTACAATGATCCAAAATCACGCTGTCGCCGGTGACGACGTTTGAAAGCGCATAGAGCGTTTGATCGACTTTGTCGGCAAGTTCAACTTCGGTCTCAAATTGTTCCTCTTGTGCAATCTCGGCAATACGGGCTTTCAATCTGCCGGAATTGGAAATCGGCTTGTCCAGCCAGAAAACCACTTTTTCTGCGGAGAACTCCCGAAGCGCGGAGAATATGAGCTTGATCGCCGTGTCGGTCTTGTCGATCAGTCGGTAGGTGCCGCGCAGTCCCGCGAGGTCGCGGTAGGTTCCGTCCATACAGCAAATGACCGGAGAGCCGGAGAGCGCGACTTCAAGGGTGATAATTTCGTTGAACCCATCGATGTGGACGGTCTCGTTCTTCGGAACTTGCCGCAGTTGTTTGGCCTTTCGGGCGGCGATGTCTTTCTCGGAAGCGACGGCGCGCGTCAGGGCGACACGCCCGCGTTCGGGGAGCAGATAGTGATTGCCGATGAACACAGAGGCGCTTTTGGCGGAATAGCCGCGATTCAGCAAAAAATACAGTTCCTCTGCCGCGCGGTTCAGCGTCTCGAGCGCGGGGCCGGAGAAATTATTTTTATCGGAGGGGTAATACCCGCGTTTAACCGATGTGCTCATACTCCATCCCCAATCAACATTCCGAGAGAAAAACGGATTCACTCAAATATTATACTACAGCAAAAACCGGCGTTCAATGCGAAAAGGAAACCACCCGTCACCGGCGGCAACGGGCGGCTTGTATATCATGACAATCTGTTTTTGAAATCTTCGTACCCGAATGTCCGGATCAGTTCGATATCGCCGTCTTTTCTCAATAAAGAGATGGCGGGCAGACACATGCCGTTAAAGGTATTGTTTTTGACCATCGAATAGATCGCCATATCCTCGAAAATCAGCTTATCTCCGACTTTCAAGGGCTGATCGAAAGAATAATCTCCGATCACATCACCGGCAAGGCAAGTAGAACCCGCAAGGCGATAAGTGTACGGTTTTTCCCCGGGTTGACCGCTTTGGTAAAGCGGCGGGCGGTAGGGCATTTCGATCACATCGGGCATATGGCAGGCGGCGGAGGCGTCCAGCAGAGCAATATCGATGCCGTTACGGACGATATCCAGCACCGAGGCGACCAGATAGCCCGCATAATAGGCGATGGCCTCACCGGGTTCGAGATAAACCTCGACTTGATACTTTTCCTTAAACCGCTTGATGCAGTCAATCAACGCTTGACGTTCATAATCGGCTCGGGTGATATGATGACCGCCGCCGAAATTGATCCATTTCATACGGGGAATATATTCGCCAAACTTTTCTTCCACTGCCACCAGCGTTTCGATCAACGCGTCGCTGTTTTGCTCGCAGAGGGTATGAAAATGCAGCCCCTCGATGCCGTCCAACAGGTCCTCGCGGAAGTTTTCGCGGGTAACGCCTAAGCGAGAACCCTCGGCGCATGGGTCGTAGATGCCGTGTCCCTGCGTGGAGTGTTCGGGATTGATTCGAATGCCGCAGCTTTTTTTCGCCGCAAGCGCTTTTTCGCGGTATTTTTCCCACTGGGAAAATGAATTGAAGCTGATATGGTCGCAGAGTGTTAAAATTTCATCAAAGTCCTTTTCGGGGTATGCGGCGGAATAGATATGGGTCTCTTTGCCCATCTCTTCGTGCCCCAACTTGGCTTCAAACAGCCCGCTGGCCGTCGTACCTGCCAGATACTTACCAATCAGCGGATAGACGGCAAACATCGAAAAGGCCTTCTGAGCGAGCAGGATTTTACAACCCGCCTGTTTTGCCACATCCGCCAGATTGATGAGGTTTTCTTCGAGTCGCTTCTCATCGATGACATAGCAGGGCGTTTCGACTGAAAATAAACGCTTGTCCATCAGTCAACGAGAACCGGTTTAAAATCTTCTTCCCACGGCAGACCCCACTTGTTGAGCGCATCCATGAACGGATCCGGGTTGAACTCTTCCATATTCCATACACCGGGTTTATTCCAGGTGCCGTTCATCACGAGCATAGCGCCGATCATCGCGGGAACACCTGTGGTGTAGGAGATTGCCTGACTGCCGACTTCGCGGTAGCACGCCTGATGATCGCAGATGTTATAGACATAATAGGTCCTCGGCTTGCCGTCCTTGGTACCTTGGAAGATGCAGCCGATGTTGGTCTTGCCGACGGTGCGCGGGCCCAAGCTCGCGGGGTCGGGCAGCACCGCTTTTAAAAACTGCAGCGGAATGATCTGATGACCCTCAAACTCAATCGGCTCGATGGAGGTCATTCCGACGTTCTGCAGGCACTTTAAATGCGTGAGATAGCTCTGGCCGAATGTCATAAAGAATCGGATGCGCTTGATCCCCTTGATGTTGAGTCCCAAACTCTCCAGTTCTTCGTGGTGGAGCAGATACATATCCTTTTTGCCGACTTCTTTAAAATCGTACTCGCGCTTGATCTCCATCGGCTCGGTCTCGACCCATTTGCCGTTTTCCCAGTAGCTGCCCTTTGCGGTGACCTCGCGGATGTTGATCTCCG
>CAZTDA010000337.1:0-3270 GCA_964612155.1 uncultured Eubacteriales bacterium
GGTTTATCGCACAGAACTCCTCGAGCTTCGCGGTGTCGACCTCGCGGTCGACCGTGATATATGCCCGGCAGACGCTGCCCATCGTGCGGTGGGGTATCGGAAGCACGACGGCTCCCGTGACGCCCGGGTACTTTAAGAGGGTCTCCTCGATCTCGATGGGGAAAACGTTGTAGCCGCCGACCGTGAACATGTCGTCGCTTCGTCCGCAGAGGCGGAGCAGTCCGTCCTCGCCGTAATAGCCCATGTCGCCCGAGATGTAGCGCCCCTCAACGTCTGTCGGGAGCGGGATGCCAAGGTAGCTGCCGATGACCGAGTCGCCGCGATAGGCGAGCGTTCCGATCTCGCCGGGTCCGGTGGGCTTTTTGTCCTCACCGAGAACAGTGATCTCGATGCCCTTCATCGGAAGTCCGATCGTCGAGGAGATGAGATGCGCGTCCTTCGGATGGGGAGTGAGCGTAATGAGTCCGGAGGTTTCGGTCATGCCCATCGGGTTTTCGACACAGTCGAAGATGCCGAGCATCCGCTCGACCATGCTCTCCTCGATAAACGCGGCTCCCGAAACGGCGGTGCGCACCGAGCGAAAGCAGTCCTTTCCGACGTTGTCGGCGGCCATGAGGAACATCCTCCACATCGCAGGCACTCCGACAAGAATGCTGATGCGGTACTTCACTATGTCGGGTAGGATAATGTCGGGACGGAAGACCGGCTCGAGCACGAGCGTTCCGCCATCGATGAGCATGTCGATACCGGCTTCAATACAGCCGCTGACGTGGTTGACCGGCAGATAGTGGGCGATGACGTCCTCGTCGGTCAGTCCGGTCGGCGGAAAGAGCGAGCTGTTTTGCAACTTTGCCGAGGAGAGGAGATTGCGGTGGGTGAAGACCGCTCCCTTGGGCTTGGCGGTCGTGCCGGAGGTGAAGAGTACAAAAAGCGGTGTGTCGGGCGTGACCTTCGACTCAGCCGCGGCGAGCGCAGCCTTGAAGCTCGTGTCGGGCGTGTCGGAGATCAACTCCGACGCGGTCAGTACGGGAATGGAGGACAACGCACGGTAGGTCCCGTATAGCTCGTCCTCGCAGACAATCGCCTTCGCCGCCGAATCATGGAGCATCACCGCCGCTGCTGCCTCGGGAGTGCGGTAGGCTATGCCGACCGCCGTCGCGCCGACCATCGAGGCGGCAAGCGACGCGTAGAAGAAGGCGGGAACGCTTCGCATAACGTACGCGATGCGGTCGCCGTATCCTATCCCCATCGAGAGAAAGCGGAGAGCGAGCGTCTCTGAACGTGCTTCGAGCTGCGAATAGGTGATCTTTTCCTCCCCGAAAATCAACGCGGCTTTCGAGGATCTGGTCTCGGAATGTGAAAATACTGCCTCAAAGACCGTAGAGAACTTTGACATACGATACCCTTTCTATTTAGCGTTTTTTGCGCTTTTATGGATTTCACAAAAAAACGATGCCGGTGACGAACGCCGCGAGATAGAGCCGGAAGACCGCAGTAATCACAATTAGCTATTTTTATACTTCCCCTGATTATCCTATTTTTAGTATATATTCCTCAAGCGTCTTTGTCAACTTTATATATAAAAAAGGCATGTAATTTACATACCTTTTTAAATCTCATTGCCGCTCAATCATGCCGGTCGGCTTTGGTGTTAGGTCATACAGTACCCGATTGACACCCGAGACGGGTTTCCCAACAAGCCCGACGATATCACCGGAAACGGCACATTCGTTGTTTCCGATGCAGTCAAGTTTGTCCAACTGCTGTTAAAAGGCGAATTCGGCGATATATACGCAATTCGTCAATTTTTATGTCTAAAACAAGCTATTAGATAATAAACGGAAAGAATTGACATACTCCCTGCCCTATGATAAAATCGGAGGGTACAGCAACGGGGACGGCACCCATTATCAAAAACGGACTGCTGCATAATGTTACAACTCGAATACCGCAAAGAGGATGACACCCATCGAAAAAAACGTATTTGTGGTCGATGAGCTTGGCAATGAATATGAGGCGACCTATCCCAAGCGGGCAAAAGGTCTCGTGAAAAACGGCAGGGCACGCTTCATCTCGGAACATACGATTTGCCTTGCGTGTCCGCCAAATACAAATTTGGAGGATAAACATATGACTGACAATATCAAAACACCCGATACAGAACCCGTAATTCCCGAAACCAATGCAAATCAGGAAGAAAAGCGGACGATTGTTTATGTACTGGAACAAATTGAAAAGATCTCCGCTCAGACCGTATACTTGAATCAAGCCATTGAGCAACTCGGAAAGATGTCGGACGGTGAAGCCGGTGAGGCCTGCAGCCCCGGAAACATCGCCGGACAAGCCAAAGCGCAAGCGCTGGGAGACGTTGTCCGATTCCGAGAGACCACCAATCAGCAATTGATCAGCTTCTATACCTTGCTGTATTCAGACTTGAATAAACAAACCGACTCAAGCGTCGTTCGGCAATTCGAAAATCTGACAGACTGGATGAGATCGGTCAAATGGGAAAAGCTACCCAAAGAAGCACGCGACATGATTCAAGATTCCATAAAAGAGCAACTCTCAAGACATTGGTGATTCAAAAACGGCGGCGGGGACGAAAGTCCCTGCCGCCTGTTTTTTACAATCGAACGATGCTCGATTCGAAATGGTCAAGACCATTCCCTACTGTTACACCATCCAATGGTTCTTTTTCGCCATTAAAACAACGTGAGCTGGTTGCTTTCGGGTAAGTCGCCGAAAACGCCGTAATCGCGCATGGAATTGATTACAGCCGAGGAGACGCCGCTTTCCGCTGCGAAATCTTCGATGGTTGCATAACCCTTGTCGCGGGCGGCTGCGATATTCGGAGCGGCGTTTTCACCGACGCCGGAGATGGCGGAGAACGGCAGGCGGATTTTACCGTTTTCGATCTGGAATTTGCGGGCATTCGACTTATTAAGGTTGGCGGGCAAAAACTCGAAGCCGCGCGCAAACATCTCGACCATAATCTGCATGATATCGTAGCTGTCCTGCTCTTTTTGAGTGGCTGCTTTGCCCTTGTTTTCAATCTCAACCATTTTCTTTTTGGTATATTCCAACCCGTTGACGGCGCAGTCGTAATCGAAATCCGTACTGCGTACTGAGAAATAAACCGAGTAAAACTCCAGCGGTTTATAGACCTTGAACCAACCGAGTTTGATGGCGGAAATGACATAGGCGGCGGCGTGTGCTTTTGGGAACATATATTTGATTTTTTTACACGAATCGATGTACCATTCCTGAACA
>CAZTDA010000338.1:0-3247 GCA_964612155.1 uncultured Eubacteriales bacterium
AACACAAGGGTTGCAAAAACAAGTGTATCTTTTGCTTTATCGATCAAAACCCCAAAGGGATGCGTGAATCACTGTACTTCAAAGACGACGATGAGCGGCTTTCTTATCTGCTCGGTAACTACATCACACTGACCAACCTCACCGATGAAGAAGCCGACAAAATTTGCCGAATGCGCCTGTCTCCGGTGAATGTCTCGGTGCACACCACCGATCCGGAGCTGCGCGTTAAAATGATGAAAAACCCCCATGCCGGGGAAGTGTTAAAATACCTCGGTCAGTTTGACCGAGCCGGCATTGAAATGAATTTTCAGCTCGTGCTCTGTCCGGGCATCAACGACGGCAAAGCGCTTGAAAAAAGCGTAAACGATCTGCTTTCTTACCGAAATGTCAGCTCAATTGCGGTTATTCCCGTCGGTCTGACCGCTCACAGAGAAGGGCTTTATCCGCTCAGGCCTTTTCAAAAAACCGAGGCCGAAGCGGTGGTCGATTATACCGAAACCATTGCCGAGAAAATGTTAAATGAACGAGGCAGCCGAATTATTGCCGCAGCAGATGAGTTTTATCTGATTGCACAAAAACCGCTTCCGCCGCCCGAATTTTACGAGGATTATTACCAACTCGAAAACGGCGTCGGCATGTTGACCCTGTTAAAGGATCAGTTTTACGAGGCGTTGAAAGATGCGCAGTGTACCCAAAATCCGGATCACTGTTTAATTGTGACCGGAGAGGCCGCATACCCGACCATGAACGAATTGGTGAACTCTTTTAACACGAAATTTTTGACCCGTCATGTTGTTCGCGCCACAAAAAACAACTTATTCGGCGGTTATGTCACGGTAACGGGGCTACTCGGCGGAGAAGATGTGGCAAACGGGGCGGGGGATGTGAGCGAATTTTCAACCCTGTTACTCTGCGAAAACATGTTTAAGCATCAAACCAATGTATTTTTAGATGATATTAGCGTCCATGATTTGGAAAAACGACTGAAAATCAAGGTAAAAATTGTGCAGAATGACGGATTAGAGCTGGTAAAACAGCTTTTAAGGAGAAAAAACGAAAATGGCTAAAAAAACGGTGGCGATCGTCGGTCGCCCGAACGTCGGAAAATCCACACTGTTCAATAAACTCGTCGGAAAACGGGTTTCGATTGTGTTGGATACCCCCGGCGTAACCCGCGATCGCATTTATGCCGACTGCGAGTGGCGCAACAGAAAGTTTCTGTTGGTCGACACCGGCGGCATCGAAATCACCGATGTCGATGATATGTTCTTTCAAATGCGTACGCAGGCCGAAATCGCAATCGAGCGAGCCGATCTGATTATCTTTTTAACCGATCTGACCGCGGGTGTCACTGCCGCAGACCGCGATGTTGCTTCAAAACTGCGCATCAGCGGAAAACCGATTCTGCTCGCCGTCAGCAAATGCGACTATATCGGGAACGCGCCTGCTGAGCTGTATGAATTTTATAATCTCGGTCTCGGCGATCCTTATCCGGTTTCGGGCATCCATGGGCACGGCACCGGCGATCTGCTTGACGCGGTGTATGATTGCCTCGGAAAGCCGGAGGAAACAGAACAGGAAGACGATTCGATCAAGGTGGCCATTATCGGCAAACCGAATTCGGGTAAATCGTCTTTGCTCAACCGTCTTGCCGGAGAGGAACGCGCCATTGTCAGTGATATCGCGGGCACCACCCGTGATACGCTGGATTCGATTGTAGAAAACGCCGAGGGCAATTTCACATTCATTGACACCGCCGGATTGCGCAGGCAGGCCCGCGTCTATGACCAGATTGAAAAATACAGCGTTCTGCGCTGTCAGATGGCGGTCGAACGTGCCGATGTCTGCCTGATTATGATAGACGCCACTGAAGGTGCGACCGAACAGGATACCAAAGTCGCGGGGCTTGCCCACGAATCTGGCAAGGGCTGCATCATCGTGGTCAACAAGTGGGATTTAATCGAAAAAGATACCCACACAATGGATAATTTCCGCAAGGAACTTGATATCGCGTTCGCATTTATGTCCTATGCGCCTTATGTCTTCATTTCTGCCAAGACCGGGCAGCGTGTCGACCGTCTGTATGAGTTGATTAAATACGTCAACGATCAAAACAGCATGCGTATTTCGACCGGCGTTTTAAATGACCTGCTTGGCGAAGCGACGGCACGCGTCCAGCCGCCCACGGACAAGGGCAAGCGGTTGAAAATTTACTATATGACCCAGGCCTCTGTCCGTCCGCCGACATTCGTCTGTTTTTGTAACAACGCGGAGCTGTTCCACTATTCTTATCAACGCTATCTTGAAAATCAAATCCGCGCGACCTTCGGACTGGAGGGCACGCCGGTTAAAATGATCATCCGTGAACGCGGTGATAATCCGTGACGCACGGGGACGGCGAAAAATAGAAACTGAATGAGGTGAGCAAGTAAAATGGGAAAATACATCATCGCGGGCGTGCTTTCGGCTTTGATCGGTTATCTGCTCGGCAGCATCTGTTTTGCGATTCCGGTCAGCAGATTGTTTATCAAACAAGATATCCGCACCATCGGCAGTAAAAACGCGGGTATGACCAACGTTTTGCGCTGTGTCGGTGCTCCGGCTGCGATTTTAACCCTGCTCGGCGACCTCGGGAAAGCGGTTGTCTCAGTGATAGCGGCGAATCAGTTGTTTTCCTATTTCACGGGCGAAAAGGTCTTTTTTGCCGGATATATCGGCGGCGTTTTTGCAGTGATTGGGCACTTGTTCCCGGTCTGGTTCAAGTTCAAGGGCGGAAAAGGTGTTATGGCGGCGACGGGTATGATGCTTGCCATCAATCCGACCATTTGCCTGTTGGCGTTGGCGGTCTTTTTATTGGTGTTCGCGTTTACCCATATCATCTCAATCTCTTCAATCTCAGCGGCGATTGCGCTTCCCATTATCAACGGGGTCTTTTTAACATTGACCAATGACCCCAATTGGATTTTCTTCACCTCGGCGGCAGCTTTAGTCGCCATTGTCGTCGTTGTTATGCACAAAGAAAACATCAAGCGGCTTCTCAAAGGAACCGAGAAACCGCTTGTGATTAAAAAACCGGAAAGGTCAAAAGAATTATAATTTTTATAGGGAACGGATAAAACCGAAAATCAAAACAGCAACCGCTCAAATTCCGGCTGAGGCAGTTCAACGGTTTTTTGGTTCAAATATTGCAAAATACCCGCGTCGCTTGTAAATTCAAACTTAATCTTATATGCACATAACGCCTGCC
>CAZTDA010000339.1:0-3240 GCA_964612155.1 uncultured Eubacteriales bacterium
ATAGAGTATACATATTTAGCTGTGCTCCTCGAGATTCCAGCATGACGGCGTGGTTGCCCTCAAGCTTCCAGCTCTCCGGCAGAATAAATCGGAATATGATATTCTGGCTCTGTTGTGTTTTGTTATAGTATGTAATCCTGACCTTCTTCGTTTCAAAAGGTTTGATTTCAGGAGAGCCCTCAAATTCCACTCTGGCACGGGCATACATCAGGTCTATATCGTATGAATATCCGGTGCGGTTGTAGAGCGTTTCAGCATACGCTCTGTTTTTAAGTTGTTCTGAATGCCCTTCTTCGTATTGATCCACGGAATCGGTAAAGTCCATCTCGATATTATTGGCAGCAAATACCCCGGGAATCAAACGAACCGTACGTTCGGTAAGCTCTTTGCAATCATTGGGGCAGCCCGGCCATCCATAGATAAATGCCGCTTTATTGACAGCCATGGTGATAATTTTTTCACCGATGTACTCTCGCCATTCGGCCGGAATGCCGGCCGTACCGTGGAGTATACCCAACAGCGAGCCAACCGTAGCCCCGGTGCAATCGGTATCATCGCCACAATTGATGGCGTATATGATACTTTGTTTGAAATCTCCGCCTCCATATAAAAGGCCCAATACCACAAATCCTACATTGGCAGGGGCTTGAAACCAGCCCAAGTCGGTACTGTCTTCCACCAGCAGTTGTCTGGTTTTCTTCCAGTCAAGGCCTTTGTCGTATGAATTCAACACCAGCCGTACACTTTTTGCAATCCGGCATTCGACCGGGATTTTAGATAATCCAATATCAATCAGTTCCCGAATATCCTGCACCGCAAAAGCTGCGCTTTCCATTGCAGCTGTGAACAATTCCGCATAGGTGCCCTCACCCATACCATGATCTACCATGGCATCTTCAATGGCATATCGAATTGCAATATCGGGATGTCCCGGTGCAAGGCAAGCCCAGATTTCAGAACGAATCCATGCACCGTTGGAATGCTTCCAGCGGTTGTTCAATTCACCCGACATAGGGGGGAGGATGCCGCATTCCATATTTGCTTTGCAGATTCCGTATTCGTTCCAATGGGGAGGAATGCAGCGCAGCCAATTTTCGCCCAAAACATGGGAATCAAGTTGGTATGGTCCATAAAATTCCATGGCAGCGAGCCAAACCAGCTGTAAATCGAGGTCGTCATTGGGGTAAGGTTCTCCTTTGGGCGTAGAATAACCTTTGATATCATTCATTTCAATCTTGCCCTCATAAGGTACTCCCATGGTTCCCCCTATGTTTTTCCCAATCCAGCAGGCATAGATTTTATCTGTAAGTGTTTCTCTGTTCAGTTTCAGCATGATTAAATAGTCCTTTCACTGACATTTGCCATATTGTTATAAATAGAAAGTTGGTTTTACCAACACCTTATTATCAGTCAAACAGATAACAAAAAAATACCCCGCGACCTGTTCCGGCGCTTCCGCTCATCACGGCACCCGGAATAAATTCCGGAAATCGAGATGCCAAATGCGATTATATCACTATTTTTAAAGGTTTTAAACTACTGTATTGTATTTTACACCCGGGTTTTTCAAACGCCAATGGATTTTTGCAAAATCAGAATACGATATATAACATTTTTTATCCGCCGGGCGTTTATACCCGCAGGCGGTTTAACAACTGTTTGATTTTAAGATTCTTTTAACGTGATCGTGCAGGTTCCTGTGGTGCCGGAGATTGCGAAAATTAAGCCATCTTCGTTTTCGGCGGTGTATGAAAACATCTTAATGCCCATATAGTCCTTGTCGGAAACGGAGGCATCGACTATAAAACCCGCTTTCTTAACTTGATCGACATATTCCCGAAGATCGTCCTGCGACACCTCGGCATAAGCGGCGCAAAATTCATCCGGCGTGTCTGTAACACCCGCTAGCTGCCCGAACTCCGGTTCGGGCAGCTTTTTTGCAAGACCGGATTTCGGCCATTTGACCGTTGCATCCAAAAATGTCGGCTCTGTGGGCTCCGAGGAAACCCTGCACCCGACCAAAAACAGAAACGCCAATAAAAACACGGCGGCAAATTTGAATCTTTTCATCATATGATCTCCGGTCTCATTTGTTTAACGCTGTTTTTATTCCCCGGACCGGCCGTCTCTTTTCAACTTAATCTTGAGTCGTATTTTTTCAACCAATGCGAGAATTTGATTTTGCTTGACAGCCACCAACAACAAGCAACCCATCAGAATTGCGCCGTATATTCCGGCTTCGAGATAACGGCCCTGTAAGATTTTATTTCCCGCAGCGCAAAGCAACAGCAAACCCGGTGCACATCCGATGCCGACAGAGAATAAAAACGTCCGAAACTTCATCTTTGTTTGCGCCGCAAAATACGGAACAGCGCCATTCGGTATCAGGGGAAACATGCAGGTGATCATCACCATCAAGAACGGGCTCTTGATTCTCCGGATAAAGCCCAATTTTTTTGCGCGTTCCTCTTCTTTGATCGGTATCCAGCCCTTTAACTGATCACCGAGACCCCGCACCGCCAAAAATACGGCGCAGCTTGCTGCGACATAACCGACATAGCAGATTCCGAATCCAAGCCAGGTGCCGAAAATGATCCCCATGGAGATCTGAAGAGGACCTCCCGGAAATACTATGCTGATGAGCTGCATAAATTGCAGTAAAATCCCAATTAAAACGCCTTTAATTGTTCCGAAGCTGCGGACATAGGCCTGTATTTCGGCGCTGTCGCCCTTTTTCAACACTTCCACAAAGCCGGGGAGCATTTGTTTCAACACCAATAAAATCGTCAGAAAGATTAAAACAAAGACGACCGCCATAATCAAATATCTGATAATCTTTTTATAAGACATATTAGAATATCCTCTCGGTGGACTCGGGCATATTATACTATAAAATCACCCCAAATACAACCGGAGGCAACATAAAAGAGCCTGCCGTGCAAGACGGCAAGCCCTTTTACAGTTTGTGTGATTCAGTCGCAGATTTAAAAATCTGCTTTAAGCGGCTGTGAACTCGTCTTTTCCCGCGCCGCAGACCGGGCACATGAAATCGTCGGGCAAATCCTCGAATTTAGTGCCGGGTGCGATGCCGTTGTCGGGATCGCCTTTTGCCTCGTCGTATTCCCAACCGCAGACGTTACAGACATACTTTTTCATGTTCGTTTCCCCTTTCACAGTTCAGATGATGTAGTGTATGGATAAACCGGACGCTGCACGTTGACTTTCGCTTTGTCCGGATTA
>CAZTDA010000340.1:0-3235 GCA_964612155.1 uncultured Eubacteriales bacterium
ACTGGCAGTCGGGAATGCTCGTGAGTTTGGAATTTAACGACCAGCCCTTGACCGGGAATGCGCCGTCTTTGGGAATATAATCGGCAAGCGGCAGCGCTTTTACGCCGCAAAAAAGCTCGTCGAATGTTGACGCTTTAAACGTGCCGAGCAGAATCTGAACCCGCTCGACGCAGGATAATAAAATATTTGCTCTTGCGATATCGGAGACCTCACCGCAAAAACTGACCCGACCGTTTTCACAAGTCGGGGTGATTCCGAGTTTGAACTTGATTTCATTTGCCGCAATGCCCTCGGTGCCGAACAGGCAGGGCATTGAAATTTGAACATTTTTTAAAGACATGGTATTCCTTTCGACGGATGACGGTATAATCGTTATAAAATGGCATCAGCGTGCCGATTGACATGGCAGCCGATATTGACCGCGACGGGAAGCCCGGCGATATGTGTGGGTGCGAATTCAACATTGACCGCCAGCGCGGTGGTCTTTCCGCCGAACCCCTGCGGGCCGATACCGAGCGCATTGACACCGGAGATGATCATATTTTCAAGTGTCGCATAAATCGGGTCGGGATTGCGGATGTCAATGCTGCGGCAAAGCGCCTTTTTGGCTAAAATTGCCGATTGCTCAAAATCGCCGCCGAGTCCGACGCCGATCACCAACGGGGCACAGGCATTGGGTGCGGCTTCCTCCGCCACTTGAATGACAAAATCGGCGATGTCCCACTCGTCGGCAGCCGGGGAAAACATTTTTATTTTGCTCATATTTTCGCTGCCGAATCCCTTGGGTGCGACCGTAAGTTTGATTTTATCGCCATCGACCAGCCGAACATGGAGGATGGCGGGCGTGTTGTCGCCGGTATTTTTACGCCGAAGCGGATCGGACACCATCGAAGCGCGCAAAAAGCCGTCCTTGCAGGCCTCGGCGACCCCGTCGTTGACGGCCTGTTCAAACGACCCCTCGATGTGGACATCCTGTCCGATTTCGGCAAACACAACCACCGCGCCGGTATCCTGACAGATCGGGAGATTTTTTTCCCTTGCCAGCGCGATGTTTCGGTTCATCGTATTTAAAATGACCGCAGCCCGTCCCTGCTCCGATTTTTCGCAAGCGAACAACTTCCCGGTCACATCGGCCGGGAGTTCGATGCTGGCTTGAATATACAGTCGCTTGACGGTCTGCGTGATTTCCCGTGCGGGGATCGTTTTCATCGTGTTACCTTTTCCTCGGAGCGTAACCGCCGCTCCCGCGCCGGGACTCAGTGGCTTTGCGCAGATCCGAAATTTTTTCCTCGCTGTTTTGTTTGAACTTGGCCATCATCTCTTCAAACGGATCAAGATCGGCCTTTTTATCCTGTTGTCTGGATTGAGGCCGAGCCGTTTGCGGACGCATCGTCTGCTGATGGGTAGGCGGAGGCGCGGGGGGTTCGGCCTTTTTTATTGAAAGACCCAACTTGTTTCCCTCGCCGATGGAGATCAATTTGACCTTGACTTCCTGCCCCATTGTCAGAAAATCAGACACTTTTTCGACATAAGAATTGGCAATTTCGGAAATATGTACCATTCCGACCGTGCCGGGTTTGAGTTCAATGAAAGCCCCGAATTTCGTAATCCCGGTCACCTTGCCCGTGTAGATTGCGCCGACTTCCAGTTCCATTGATTTTTCTTTCCTTTCGCTGTCCCTTTCGCTCATTTAAACGTGTGCACCTCAAGAAATGTCGATGTAGACCCGCTCGTCCGGATAAACAAGACCGAGTTTGTCTCTGGCGGTCTGTTCAATTTGCTGTTGCTCGTCGCCGGTGAGCAAATCGTCAAGCTGGGAATTCTGGATCTCCTGCTGTCGGAGCTGTTCGGTTAAAAGCGTCAGTCTTTGTTGGGCTTCGTTGATTTGCAGCCGCAAACTGATGACCGATACGATCACATAAACGACGGCGAGCAAAAAAAGCCCACGCCATAAAAATTTGTTTTTCTTCTTCTTTTTCGCGCTTCCGCTTTTCAACCGTTTCACCTCACTTCGGACATGGTAATCCGGATAAATTATACAACATCACTTGATTCAAATTCAAGTAGTTTTCTCTCTTTTTTTACGTGGTTTTCGCGTTTTTTTCGGTTTTTTAACCCGCTTGGCCTGCTTTTTAAGCCGTGCCTGTTCTTTTTCTTGATTTTTTCGTGCTTTTTCCGTGTTTCGCTGCTTTTGCCGCGCCTCCGCCTTTGTTTTCGCAATTGCGGCGCGGGTTCTTGCTGCGTTCTTTATTTTTTCCGAAATGCGTCTGAAAAATCCGACAATCGCTTGGGCCGATCGTGTGATCAACGCGCCGATGGTCAGATAATATAACAACGCGCCGATTAGAACGCCGATCAACACATAACCGCGCACAATTCCGTCGTTTTGCCAAAGCGCAAACATGAACACCGCAAGACCGCTTAAAAACCAGAACACAAAGTCCTGAACCGCGATCACAACGGCATTGAATTTAATTGCGATGCGCAAGATTTTAAAAAAGCCGTAAAACACGGAAAGAACCCCGCCGAGCAGGCAGGCAAACAAAAACACGCTCAGCGCATAAGCCGCCTCGGAATCGATAATCGGATTCATTTAAAAAGCCGCCCCAAAAAGCCACCGCTGCGCTGCTCGCCCGCTTCGTTGATATAGGCGATGCCTCCGATGTTGCCCTCGACCACAAGCTCTCCGCTTTCGACCATCAGACGCACAATATGCAGCTCACTGCCCTCGATGATCATGTCACCCTGTTCGGTTTTCGCCTCGATTTTTCCGTCGTCGAAGTTGTCCACATCCAGCACACCTGTGATACTCAACAGGCGGCGGTCGTCCATCACAATGCGGTGCGGTTTGGGCTGCCGTACCGGTTCTTCAAATTTCATCGGCATTTTGATCTTCCTTTCACATTCGAATTTGTAAAAGGTATGCCGACGAAGCTGAAAAAATGTTTACACTTTTATCTTTCCTCGAGAATGCGGAACATCTCCTGCGCCTGTTCTTTGCGGGCGTTATCGATCACGCAAAGCACCTCGGCAACCGTGGCGTGCTCGCCGATTTCAATACTGATCTTATCCCCGATTTTCACATCGTAGGACGCCTTTGCGGGTCTTCCGTTCACGTTGATCCTGCCGCCGTCGCAGGCCTGATTGGCCACTGTACGGCGCTTAATCAATCGGCTGACTTTCAAATACTTATCCATTCTCTTGAGCGTTTCTCCTCATTGTCATGACAAAGGCC
>CAZTDA010000341.1:0-3218 GCA_964612155.1 uncultured Eubacteriales bacterium
CTTATCCGCAACTTCCATCATATTGGGGTCGTGGGTGGTCATAACGATTGTAACGCCTTCGCGCTCGATCAAAAGCTTGAAAACACCCATTACCTGAAGACCCATTTGGGTATCCAAGGCTGCGGTCGGTTCATCGGCAAAAATCACTTTCGGCCTGTGTGCAATGGCTCTTGCAATCGCGACGCGCTGTTGTTCACCGCCGGACATCTCGCCGGGCATGTGGCTTGCGCGTTTGCTTAAATCCACAAGCCCGAGGCAGTGCATGGCGCGGTCTTTTCGTTCGTTAGCATTAGTCATGCCGGATACCCGAAGAGAAAATTCGACATTCTCATAGGCCGTCATAATACCGACAAGCGCTGTAGATTGAAATATAAAACCGTAGTCATTGCGGCGCAGTTTATCCTGTTCCAGTGAAGAAATCCCTGTAATTTCTTTATCTTGGAACCATATCTTACCCGAAGTCGGGTAGTCCAAAGCGCCGAGCATGTTGATCAATGTGGTTTTTCCGGAGCCGGAACGTCCGCGGAAAATGGTCAACTTCCCCTGCGGTATCTCGACCGACATACCTTTCAAAACGTGAACAACACCGCCGGATGTATTAAAATCGCGGATGATATCGGTGGATTTTAAAATAATATCGCTCATATTGTCACCTCCATCAATCTTCGCCAAGCTTGAGCGCTTGGTCGATCTTTATCGAAGAAATTACTTTGACCAGCACGCCGACGCCGATGGCGAGCATAATGCCGATAACAAAATAGATCTTCAGATAATCGGAGATCTGATGGAAAACATGGAACGGAATCACCCGCTCTTCAGCGGTATAGACCATTTCAAACAGGCGGATGAACAGCAAACTGGTCACATCACCGAGCAGCAATCCAAACAAAATTGACATCAGTGAGACAAGCGCTTGCTCCACGCCGATCATCAACATTACGCTGCGCTGCGCCATACCGATTGCGCGGTAAATACCGAATTGCAAGGTGCGGCTTCTGAGTGAAAGAATCCAATAAATCAAGAAGCCCACGGTTGTTATGCCCATTGTGATCAAGAATACCAGTGAGAGCATTCCGTTAAAGCCCTGAATAGTCGGGTCGTTTTTCACCTTGACTATTTTTTGCGAGGAATATTGCAAACCCGTTACCGCCATCGAACCGTAGTCAAGCACGATTTCACCCGAGCTGATCTTTGCCTGTTGCTCCATGGTGGCGTTATACGGAACCGATTTCGCCATGGCGGTAATAAAGTCCTCGGTGGTTGAACCGTCTTGGCGTTTCATCCAAATCTGGGTGCAGTTATCGTATGTGTCGGAATAGTGGAGTTTGAGAAACGATGAATTGATTACAACAAGCGATTTGGCTTCAGCCACACCGTCTTTATATACCGATTTTTCATATCCAGGCCAATAATCGATAAAGCCGTAAACAATGCAGGGCATCGATGCGCCGTTGGGGCCGTCAAGGGTCAATACATCACCCACGGCAACGGTATCGGCAAAATCGGAGGAGAGCAGGAGAGCCGATTTTGCACCGTTGATCAGATTGAGATAATCGTTGATATGATAAGGAAGGAGATCTGAACGCAGCGTTGTGGTCATACCAAACGAATACGGTTCAATACCCATCAATGTAAACACATTCAACTTTTGATTTCCGAGTTTTAAAACAAAATCGCTTGTATCCTGAGGAACAATGATAACTTCTGCAGCGGATTCAACACAGTCATTATCAGCGGCAAGTTTTTCAACGTCTAAATTCTTCAATACCGCAGTATCCAATGTGGCAATCACATCGGCACCGCTGCTGTATTCAGCACGATCCACGATGTTGTTGTTGATGGTTCTTGCGGAATTGGCGGAAAAGATACCGACCGAAATTGAGTAGATGATAAACAGCATGACAAAAATCTCTTTGCTGCCCGATCTGCCGATTCGAATGAACGAGGAATAAAACGGCGGTGTCCATTTTTTCTTGCCCAAGAAGAACAAGAAACGAACGATATAGGGGTAAACTCTGAGGAACAAAAGGCCGACGCCGAGCATGAACGCGGAAGTGATGATGAACATCAACGGATCAATACCCATCGAAGCGACCGACGAATCCTTTGTATTCAGACTTTCTATAATACTTTTATAACGAACGAGTCCGTAAATCGAAGCTCCGCAAAGGATAAAATCAAGTCCGAGCTTTTGCCAAAGCGGGGTTTTTGCGGCGCGGGCGGAGAGCTGCTTATGTTCAACGATACTCAGCTTCGAAGCCGAGAAAGCGGGAATCAACATTGCAACCGCAAACAAGACCATTGCCATTAATGCATAAAGATATGAAGTACCGTTAATTGTGACCGGCAGCGCTTTACGAACGACAAAATCCAAGAATCCGTTGGAAGAACCGAGGATGTAGCAGCTGAGATATCCCAGCAACGGGCCGAATATCATCGAAATACCCGCAAGTATCCCCCATTCAAGTATGTACCCGCCAAAGATCTGCATTCGGCTTGCACCGCGGCTCTTTAAAACGGCAATCTCATTGGTCTCGCTTTCCAGCTTCAATCGTGAGACCATAAAGATATAGAAGCACAACAGAACAAGAACCGGTAAAATTAAAACCCAAAGAGTGATCTGCAAGTTCGCTTCGCGCGGGAGATATGCCTTCATATGCTCGATGGTCGGCATATTGAAACGAACCGTACCACCCATATCGATATATTGCTGAGTTTGCATTTCGAGCGTATTTATGATGTCCCGAACATCAGAAATCTTGATTTTGGTATAATCGTATGCCTTATACCAAATGGCTTCCGTGATATAACTGTTATCCGAAAAATCAGCCACAGCGGTGTCGTAATCCATAAACACGTTTTGTTTATAGGTCAACATGTCGTAAAACCAGTAAGGGTCATTGATATCGATGGGTTTGACAACACCGACAACGCGGAATTTATAATACGAACCGGGTTCATCGGATGCAAAAAGTTCCGAAGCCGAAGACAAATAGGGGAGGGTAAATAAATACTCGCCGCCGATTTCCAGCTTCATTTGCTTTAATGTGTATTCGCTCATCGTGACTTCGTAAGCGCCATCTACGAGACCGGGCTGTGCTTCCCGGCCGTAAAGGATCTCAACTTTATCTTTCAAGTCTTTTAATGCCGTGACGGTAATTGAGGAGATGTATGACTGAGACGAATAAGGGGTTTTGGCAAAAGAGCGGTTTTTCATC
>CAZTDA010000342.1:0-3216 GCA_964612155.1 uncultured Eubacteriales bacterium
GACCACGCCGTTTTCCCAACCCTCGCCCCAGACCACGCCGATCGGCGCATGGCGTACTTCGTCCACAGAAGAATATCTTTCGTTTGCCTCGTTAAAAATCCGTTGTTCGGCCTGTTGGCGCTTGGCATTGTATTCTTCGATTTTATGAGCATATTGATCGGCTTCCTCTTTGGTCTTGGCCATCAACAAACGGGCAGAATCGGCAGCGTCGCCCATTCTTCCGGCAGAGTTGATGCGCGGGGCAAGCATGTAAGCCACCGATTGGACATTGAAACGGGTGTTCATGCCCGAGGTACTCATCAATGCCTTTAGGCCGAGATTTTGAGTGTCTTTTAAACTATCAAAGCCGTTTTTAACAAAAATTCGATTTTCACCGGTCAACGGGACGATATCGGCAATGGTTGCAACTGTAAGTAAATCACCGTAGCGGTCAAGCACCGATTCGATGTCCTCTTCGAGCGCGCAGAGGAGTTTGAACACCACGCCCGCGCCGCAGAGGCCTTTGAATTTGCTGGGGCAATCAAGCCGGTGCGGATTGACGACGATGCAGTCCGGCAGCCGAGGGGGTGCGGTGTGGTGGTCGGTGACAACCACATCGATACCCAGTTCCCTTGCCCGTTTAATCTCGTCAAACGCCGTCACGCCGTTATCCACGGTGATAATCAAGTTAATATGATCTTTTGCGAGGTCGTCGATGATGGCGTCGTGCATCCCGTAGCCGCCCTCTTCGCGAGATGGCAGGCACCAAGTGACATTTGCACCCAGTTTGCTGAGGTAATCGTAAATCATCACGGTCGAGGTCACGCCGTCGGCATCATAATCGCCGAAAATGCAAATCTTTTCGTTGTTTTCAATCGCTGCGCGGATACGCTCGACAGCTCGATCCATATCGACAAGCGAATACGGCTCCTCGATACCGGTCTCGATATCGCAGGAGAAAAACTCCTCGATTTCCTCGGATGCCGTGATGCCGCGATTATATAAAAGCGCTGCCTGCAGCCGGGTTATTGAATTGTCCTGCGCCATCTCAGTGACCGTTTGGCGGTCAGTGACGCAAAAGCTCCATTTCCTGTCTACCACAAGCCCGCTCCTCGAATAAAGTCGAATTTTGCATTCAGTATACCGCAATGCGGCATTTATTGTCAATCTGCTTTAAGTTTTGCGGCCAAATCCTCACTCGGGTCGACCAAAGCGGTCTGAAAATCGAAATAATTCACAAATCCCGGCGGAGAACCGATCGGTTTTTTGACGCGTTTAACCGTGGTGTAATCGACCGGAATTCGCACGCCCTTGCCGTTCTTGGAATACAGCGCCGCCAAAATCGCCGCTTCGGTCAGCGTCTGTTCGTCCGGTTGCTTTCCCGCCGTTACGACGATGACATGGCTGCCGGGGATGCCGCGCGCGTGCATCCAGATGTCGTTGCCCTGTGCCTTTTTAAAAGTCAGTTGATCGTTTTGGCGGTTGTTTCTACCGATCAATATCTCAAAGCCGCCGGTGCTTTTGAATTTGCGCGGCTGCGACTCACCTTTTTGCTTGTTTTTCACAACGCTGCGGTGCTTGAGATAACCCTGTACCGCGAGTTCTTCGCGGATCTGTGCAATGTCCGCCGAATCCTCGGTGCTTTCGAGCGAATATAAGACCGAATCGAGATAACAGAGTTCCTCACGGTCTTTTTCAATCAACCCGACGAGCTGTTTGGCAGCGGTATCGGCTTTCCGATAGTGTTTATAATACCGCTGGGCGTTTTGGTTCGGGGTTAGGTTGTTTTGAAGCGAAATCACAACAGTTTTTTGTTCTGGATCAGTATAATCAATCGTAGTGAGTGTGGTGTCGCCTTTTTGAATGGCATAGAGGTTGGCCATGACTAAATCGCCGTAAATGCGGTATTTATCGGCGTTTTTGGTGTCCTCAAGCTCCTGGGTTCGGGTGAGCAACTTGCGGCGAGTTCTGTCGGCGGCGTTTTCGACGAGTTTATACAGGTCACGGCTGCTCTGACGCTGACGGTCGCGGTGTTCTTTGGTATAATAAAACGCGTCGAGCAGCTGCGAGAGCGTATCGTATTGCTTTTGGTTTTCCTTGTCATAACGGGTGAGCGGCAGAAATGAAAAATCGACCGCTCCGCCGGTCGGGTCAAAGACCGCCGTCGGGTAAATATCGTGATCTTTGATGCGCGTTTGGCAGCGCTCAATCGCTGCGATCAGCTTTTGCCGCTGCGGTTCGTTCAGTTCGCCGCAGATGATATTTTGGTCGCCGACCGCCTGATGACAGAGTTCCGCGCAGTTAAACGGCGAAAGCCCCTGAACTGAACCGAGAAACGCTTTTTCCAATAAAATTCCCGCATTTTCTTTGATCAAAGCATCAACGAATTCAAACGAATTTAGGGTGCTGATCGACATTCGGTTTTGTTTCGGGGGCAGTTCGTATTTTAAACCCGGGAAGATTTGGCGCACGGCGCTGACATTTTCGTCGATGCGCTTGACCGCGTCGATAACAACTCCGTCGGAATCCAGAAAAATCAAATTTGAGTGGCGGCCCATCAGCTCTGCGGCAACGGTGATGGTCTGGAGTTCGCCGAGTTCGCTGCGGCCCGTGAAGTCCAAAAACAAAATACGCTCCATATCGTCCTGACGGACAGCGGTCAGCTTGGAACCGACTAAAAGTTTTCGCAGCAACATGCAAAGCATCGGCGGCTGCGGAGGATTTTCGTAGTTCTGTTCAGTAAAATGCACCCGGGCGGCGTCGGATTTACAAGTCAGCAGCAGCCGTTTTTGCCCTTCTCTGGTGCGCATGGTAAACACGAGTTGGTCGCGGTAGGGCTGGTAGATTTTATCTACAAATCCGCCGATTGCGCTTTCAAACTCGCGTAATAATAAATGCAAAAATGCGCCGTCTACTGCCATTTTATCTCCTTATATTGATTGAAGCGGGTTGCTCTCTTTGGCGAGAACAACCTCGATATCGGTGAATTTTTGTGCCAGCTGTTCTTGCAGCATGCTTGCGATGTGGATTTCCGTGCCGAAATGGGTGGCGTCGATCAGCGACAAACCTGCCGCTTTTGCCATGATCACATCCTCATGCTTCAACTGTGAGGTGACAAGGCAGTCGTAACCCGCTTCGATGACCTGTTCGATTAAAAAGCTGCCGCTGCCGCCGCAGACCACCATCGACTTTACGGGCTTTCCGCCGTCGCAGAAAACGACCGGTGATTCTAATATC
>CAZTDA010000343.1:0-3208 GCA_964612155.1 uncultured Eubacteriales bacterium
AAACAGGCACCGGATTTAAGTTCGATCTGCTCGCAGGCAACGGCGAAGTCATCGCAACCTCTGAGGTGTATTCGAGCGATGACGCCTGTATGAACGGAATCGAGAGTGTCCGCAAAAATGCACTGATCGCCAATCCGGAAGACCAGACAGCCGACCCTGTGAAAACAGCAATCAATCCCAAGTTCGAACTTTATTTGGACAAATCCGGAGAATACCGCTTCCGCCTGAAAGCCCGCAACGGCGAGATCATTGCAACTTCCGAAGGTTACAAAGCTAAGGCGAGCGCTTTGAACGGCATCGAGAGCGTCCGTAAAAATGCACCGGATGCCAAAGTCGAAAAGATATATTAAGGTGCTCCATGGATATCAAAGCCAAGATTGAGGAGATTGTCCACAAAATCAACACGGACAAGACCTTTGCTGCAAAATTCAAGAGCAATCCGATTAAAGCAGTCGAATCCGTCATTTGCATCGACTTGCCCGACGATCAGATCAAAGCGTTGGTTGATGGTGTAAAAGCCAAACTCAATGTCGATCAAGCAGGTGGTCTACTCGGGTCAATTAAAAAAATTTTTTAAAATGCAAGCCGAAACATAAACTCAACGCGCCCGTTCAAAAAACGGGCGCGTTGAGTTATTTTAAGCGCCGGTGCGGGTGCGGCTTCCTTATGTGCGCAAGCAGGTATTACGTAAGTCCGTGCGAGTCAGGCGGTGTAGAACCGTACTGAACTAAACAAGCGGCGCAGTACTTTAATGTTTTAAATTCTTTGTATCATAAAACGGGCAAAACCTTGCAGAGCAGAGACGTCCGCTTTGAAATCGGCATCGGATGAATAGCAGTCCAGCGCTTTTTGAATCAGCGCGGTGTATTCTCTCGGAAGATGCGTCAGCCCCCATTTCCCGCCGTCCGCTTTTGACACGACCAATCCGCCCCGGATGTAAGCCAATACCCGACAGAGATTCAAGATAAAATAAACGGGGTTGTTTTCAATCTCGTCCTCCGCGCTCTCGATATCGGCTTTGATGCTGTCAAGATACGCCGCTTTCGAAATGCCCCCGAACACCTCGTTTATGGGCTTTCCGCAAAGCACAATCCCGACATGCTTGATCACGGTGAAATGCGCGGCCAAATCGGGGTCTTTTCCGTTTATGATGCGGCAGTATTCGGGCAAGTTCTCAATCGCTTTATCTAAATGGGTGTTAGAAAAATGCAGCTCAAACAGCGTCGGGTGTGAAAAATCCCGGCAGTCCCGCAGCAGCACCACGCTCATCTCAAAGCCCTTCTCCGTAGCGTCCGGGTTTAGCCGAAGCAGGGTTTGAATCAACGCTTGTTTTTGCTCCGGCGTAGGCGGCTCGTTCACAACGACGATGAAATCGATATCGCTCTTGACCGGGTTAAAACACCCGAACGCCAGCGACCCGTGGACATAAATGCCGCACAGATTCTCTTTGAGAATGGTTTGATATTCGTTTTTAATGATATTTAACAGTTCAAACGGTTCCATTATTCCTCGATCAAAACGATCCTTTTCTTTTTAGATTGAGTGTCGTGTAACATATGGTGAAGCCGCCGAAAAGACAACATGGGAATAAGCGGCAGCGGCTTCACTATATCACCGAATGCAATATTTGTAAACCGGGTTTGAGAAATAAAAAAACCCATCCTCAGCGAACGGGTTTTTGTTTCAAGGCGGAAATAAATTGTCTTAACGCTTTTTTCCGTATGAGCGCACTTTAGAACGGTTGAATTTATACGGATTCGGCGCTGTTGACTCGGCGGGGGAATGGCTTTTGGCGACCGCTTCTGCCGGTTTTGCGGAACGGTTTTCATATCCGCTTTTTACGTTCACGCGCCCGATGTTCGATGTATTTAGGGTGGAATTGCGCTGACCGCCCTGTCGCCCCGTCTTTTTACGGACGGTGGTATCCACCAGCGGATATTTGGGGTTCTCGGCGACCGGAATGCTCTTGGCAAGCAGTTTCTCGGTCTGTTGAATCAGGGGGAGTTCCTCGTAATTGCAAAACGAAATTGCAATACCGCCCAGTCCCGCTCTGCCGGTGCGCCCGATGCGGTGGATATACATCTCGGCCTCTTCGGGGATGTTGTAGTTAAAAACATAGGGCAGCTCTTTGATGTCGATGCCGCGCGCGGCGATTTCCGTCGCAATCAGCATTCTCACGGAGCCGTCTTTAAAGCTCTTGAGTGCGCTTTGACGCGCGTTTTGGGACTTGTTGCCGTGGATGGCTAATGCCGAAACGCCGTCTTTGACGAGCTGTTTGGTGAGTAAATCCGCGCCGTGCTTGGTTCTGGTGAACACCAGTGCCTGCTTGATATTTTCGTCGGCGAGAATGTCGAGTAAAAGATCCTTTTTATGCGCGGTGTCCACGTAATACAACCGTTGTTCAATGGTCTCTGCGGCTGAGGACGTCGGAGCTGCATCAATGCGCACATAATTTTTCAACAGGGTTTGCACCAATTTTGCCACTTCGTTGGGCATTGTGGCGGAAAACATCAAGGTCTGGCGTTCGCTTCTCAGCTTTGCCGAAATTTTTCGCACATCGTGAATAAAACCCATATCAAGCATCCGGTCGGCTTCGTCCAGTACGAAAATTTCGACCGAGTTCAAGTTGACGACGCCTTGATCCATCAAATCGCACAGCCGCCCGGGAGTCGCGATTAAAATGTCAACACCTCGTGAAAGTACAATTTCCTGTTGTTTTTGGCTGACACCGCCGACAACCACGCCAAAGCGCAGTGTAAGATGGCGTCCGTAGGCCTTGAAGCTGTCAAAAATCTGGATGGCGAGCTCTCTGGTCGGGGTGAGAATTAAGGTGCGGATTTTCGTATGGTCGTTGGAATTACCGTATTGATTCCACAGAAGCTGTAAAATCGGCAGGGCGAAAGCGGCGGTTTTTCCGCTTCCGGTTTGGGCGCAGCCCAACAAGTCGCGGCCGGAGAGCACCTCCGGGATGGCTTTTTCCTGAATTTGCGACGGGGATTCATAACCCTGTTCCTCCAACGCTTTTAAAAGCTGAGGACAGAGTTGCAGTTGGTCAAATGACATGAAGTATCTCTTTCTATAAGTTATTGTTGATTTTGGTGGGTACGCGAGTATTATAAATAAAATTATGATTAGAGCAAAAAATCGTATTAATAATCAGGCGAATCTATCATGTAAAGGGTTGTACATATATATCCCACATTACAAC
>CAZTDA010000344.1:0-3199 GCA_964612155.1 uncultured Eubacteriales bacterium
AAAGCTCCACCTTTTCGGCGGGCCGGATGCCGGCTTTGCGTTTGGCGATGTCGATCTGGTCATACACCGTGTCGACGCCCTCGAGATCGGGCAGCAGCAGCCCGCGCCTGCCGCCGTTTTGCACGATCACTCCGTATTTTTTCACGTCGAGCTGCTCCGGCGACTCGATTCTCTCCGGCGCGCCCAACACATCGACACTGTACACAAGCTCCGGCAGTTCGTCCGGCTCAACCGGCTCAAAACGGGAATCGTGCGCCGCCGCCGAAATCCCGTTTTGTAATATTTCTTCGGCAATATTCGCGGTCGTCGGGGCGATTGTCCCGATGCAGCCGCGCAGCTGCCCGTGCATTTTCAATGAGACAAATACCCCCGCTTCCCGTGCCAGCATTTCCTCGGGCAGCCCGTCCGGTAATTTCGCGGGCTTTCCGCTGATGACATAGGTCTCGACCGAGAGCCGTGCCAGTTTGACATAGGGGTCTTCTGTTGCCTTTACTTTATCGAGCTTTTCACGTTGTTTTACTTTATATTGCTCGCCGATATTTTGTCCGGCATCCTCTCCGGCCACCTCAAAGGCTGCTACGCCGTACCCGACCCCGAACGGGCCTTCATAAGAAAGTAATTCGTGCGTGACCTTTTTGCCGTCGAGCGCGCCCGCCATGATCTGAAACGAGCGCAGGCCGCATTCGGCGGCGGCGTCGGCAAAGTCGGGCGAAAATTCAAGCAGCGCCGAAAAATCCCCGTCTCCGAGCGCTTTGATAAGTTGTTCGTCAAACTGCGGCCCCTCGGGCGCAAAGCCGTAAGGCCCGTCTTTTTTGAGCTTGTGCGAGAGATCGCCGCTCGCAATCAACACTACCCGCCGGTCGAGTTCTTCGGCGGCTTTAGCGATGCATTGTCCCAAGCGATAATGGGCGAGCGGAGGCATGCCCGAAAGCCCGATTCGGACGAGTTTATAATCTTTATAAAATTTATTAAGAAAATAGAGCGGAACCATCGCCCCGTGATCGAGATCGGGAGAGGTCTCCCCGAACGTGCCCGCCGAGACCTCGTCTTCTTCGGCCTGCGCACAGAGTTCGGCGACATATTCGGCGTCGTAATCGACCGAGATGCGCACGTTTTCTGCTCGAAACCGACTTAGATCACCCTGCGCTGATCCGCCCGGCGAGATGTGAAAATAATCCGCATACATCACCGCATGCGGGCTGGTTATCACCACGGTCTCCGGCTTTAACGCCGCGACGCGCCGCATGACTTCTTCGTAAGCCGCCGTGGTTTTTGCGATTTTCTTTTCTTCACCTCTGCCGACTTCCGGCACGATAATCGGCGGATGGGGAACTGCGAACGCCGCAATTATCGACATATGCTCAACTCCTCTCATTTTAGTGCTATAGTGAAGCCACTTTCCGTTTATCCTCGCCTTATTTTTCAAGTGGCTTCACTATATTATATCACTTGCGAAAGGATTTAAAAATATGAAAATTTGAAAACCAACATAACGCTGTTATAAGAAACATAAATATATCTTTGTGGTATTTATTAAAGCTTAACTCTAACAGAAGTTCAATAAGCACGGAAGGCAGTCGTTGGTAAAATTTTAATAAAAATATTGTGAATCACAAAATGCAACTTTTTTCGCAACTCGATTATGTTAACATCTTGTTCGATGGGATGGTAAATGATCCCACCTGAATATTTTATTTGGGACGGTCAATCCCGAATATGCAAAGTTGGAGCAAACCAGATTCGAAAGGGGAAAAATCAGTAATGAAAAAGTTTTCCAAGGTATCGGCGATCATTCTCGCGTTTATTTTAGCGGTGGGGCTGTTTGCCGCGACAGCTGCCGCTAGCGAGAACGAAGCAGAGACCATGATGTTCCCGTCCTGTTATCATGTCAGCTATAACGGAAACGGCAGCACCGGCGGTTCTCAATCAGATACCGCATGGTATCACGGCTGGGATACCACAACCGTTAAAGATCAGGGCACTCTTGTGAAAACCGGTTACACTTTCAGCGGTTGGAATACAAGTTCCGACGGTACCGGCAAATCATATGCACCCGGTGACGAGATTGATTTTATCGTAGAGATCATTCATCATAACGGATATATGTGGTTTGGCTGTTGGCATCCCGCATGGGACGAGACCGTTTACGGTAATAAATCGCTGTACGCTCAATGGGCCATCAATAGCTACACCATGAGTTTTAACTCCGAGGGTGGCAGCGCGGTTACATCGGTAACCCAGAACTACAACACCGCGGTTGCACAGCCCGACGCTCCGACCAAAACAGGTTACACATTCGCCGGTTGGTACACCGGTGCCGGCGGAACCGGTAGCGCAGTTACATTCCCGTATACCCTGACGGGAAATGTCACCGTTTACGCAAAATGGAACATCAATTATTATACAATGATGTTTGATTCTGACGGAGGTACCAGCGTGACTCCTGTCACACAGGCCTATAATACCACGGTCACGGAACCCACAGCCCCCACGAATTTCGGGAAGACATTCGGCGGTTGGTATACCGGTCTTTACGGTGCAGGCACCAAAATCAGTTTCCCCTATACGCTTACCGGTAATATCACTGTTCATGCCAAATGGTCTCTTAACACCTACACGCTGTCTTTTGACTCCGAAGGCGGCAGTGCGGTTGCGTCCGTTTCCGGGCTTTATGCCAGTTTTGTCAACAATCCCGCGAATCCGACCAAAGACGGCTACACCTTCGACGGCTGGTATTTAGGCGACAATGGAACCGGCAGTAAAGCTGCGTTCCCCTATCAAATCGCCGGAAACGCCACCCTGTATGCCAAGTGGAATAAAAAAGTAGTAATTTCGGATGTTTCGGTGCCCGCGGCAGCCACTACGCCCACCACCCCGGTGACTTCTACGACCACCGTCAGCCAGACGCCGACACCCACCAGTGTTCCGGCAATGGGTGTTGAAGGTGTTGATGCCACTTCGATTTCGGTGATCATCCTGTCGGTCATCATCATCTCCGGTTTGGGCGTATTTTGTTATAAAAAGGTCAGAAGTGAATAATTGTATACTTGATATATAAATAGAATAAACAACTGAACAAAAGCCGCCGAAAGCAGATTTAACAACTTTCGGCGGCTTGATTTTTACTTAAGCAAATAAAGATTAAGAACATTTAAATGTTATATTGGTATTATATTTTCTATAATTTTTCTTTTTTCTT
>CAZTDA010000345.1:0-3197 GCA_964612155.1 uncultured Eubacteriales bacterium
GGCCCTTCGTAGAGCAAGCGCCCCGCGGACCATGTCTTGCCTTCGTCGCCGCTGCGAAATAAATGCAGACGGATATCCGAAAAGCCGTCCCCGTTGTCGCGCACGATAAAGAAAAGCCCGATGTCGTCGTTTTCCATACGCAAAAGCGACACGCTCATTATGTTCTTGGTCCCCAGCGATTCAGGGGAAAACAAAACTTCCGGCTCACTCCACGCGCAGCCGTCAAAATAAATTACGGCGATTCCGCATCCGGCTTGATCCCCCCAGCTGTCGCCTTTGTATCGGCTGTAAACATACATTAACCGACCGTCTTTCAAACGCAAAAATGCCCCCTCGCTGTTGCGGGGGTTGCCTGTTGCGGGCGGGAGTTCATGAATGGGGGTTCCGATTCGTTTCATATGGTGTCCTTACCTTGATATCATGCGGCGCGGGCTTTCGCCCGCGCCGCAAATATTCCTGTTTGTTTGTTTATTTGTACATCGGACCGTAGGACGCACAGGCGCGGTAGTCGGCCGATTCGAGTTCATCGGTACCGAATGCCGACCAGGCGTGCGGACGGAAGATGCGCTCGTCCTCGACATTGTGCAGCGCAACCGGGATGCGCAGCATCGAAGCCAAAGTGATGAGTTCGGCGCCGACATGTCCGTAGACACTCGCGCCATGGTTTGCGCCCCAGTTGGCCATAACGCTGTAAACGTCTTTAAATGCGCCTTTGCCGGTCAGTTTCGGCACGAACCAGGTGGTCGGCCAGGTCGGATCGGTGCGCTTATCGAGCTTTTCGTGGATCTCATCGGGCAGAATGGCCGAATAGCCCTCTGCAATTTGAAGTACCGGACCGACACCGTCGACCATATTTACACGGATCATGGTCAGCGGCATTTCGGCTTGGGTGCGGAAGTGCGACGAGAATCCGCCGCCCCGGAAATATTCATAGTTGGCTCTGCACCAGTCGGTGGCTTTCAGGCAGGCGTCGATGTCCTTGTCGGTCATGTCCCACCACGGCTTCATGCAGCCCTCGCCCTTGTCGTTCTTGGCGCAGCCGGTGCCGTCGAGCGCGGTTGCGCCCGAGTTGATCAAATGAATAAAGCCGTCTTTGGCAATGCCCTTGGGGGCTTTTCCGGTCACGCGTTTGACTGCCTCGGGACTCCAGTAGGTACGCACATCGGAAAACAGCGGTGCAACATTGGTGACCAAATGACCCAGCAGCATGGCAACGCCGTTCATGGTGTCGTTTTCGGTGGCAAAGGTCACGGGCATACGCGCACCGTTCCAGTCAAAGGTGGAGTTCATAATCGCTTCGGTGAAGTCGCCGTTGGGGAGCCAGTCGGTCCAGTTGCGCTGACCCTGGAAACCGCCCGCGATGGCGTTTTTACCGAGCGCTTCTTCGTGCCAGCCCATCTTATCAAGTACGGGATTTCCCAACATCACATCGCGCACGATCAAGCTGAACTTCGCAATAAATTCCCAGTCCTTGTCGGCATCGACAACCTTGGACTTGGTGACGACTTCGGGCAGGTTTTTGCCCGCGTTGCAGTCAAAACCCTCTTTGCAGTTCTTTTTAATCCACGCGAACGCGCGGTCGTATTCCTCGTGGTCATAAATTTCAAGCTTCATGCGGCGCAGAACCTCGGTCAGGTCGCACCATTCGGCGCGGATACCGAGGTATTTCTGAAAGAAATTCGCATCGCAGTAAGAACCTGCAATGCCCATCGAAATGCCGCCGAAGTTGACATACGATTTGTTTTTCATCAGACCGACCGCGATGGCGCAGCGGGCGAACTGTAAAATCTTCGCTTCGACATCAGGGGTGATGCCGGAATCACTGGCGTCCTGCACATCGTGACCGTAAATCGAAAACGCGGGCAGACCCTTTTGGGCGTGCGCCGCCATAACCGCAGCCAGATAAACCGCGCCGGGGCGTTCGGTGCCGTTAAATCCCCACACCGCCTTGACGGTGGTCGGGTCCATATCCATGGTCTCGCTGCCGTAGCACCAGCAGGGTGTTACGGATAAAGTGCCGCAGACGCGCTCGTTATAAAACTTTTCCGCACATTTTGCGGCCTCGGCGCCGCCCCCGATTGTTGTATCGGCAACAACGCATTGAACCGGTGTTCCGTCGGGATATTTCAGATTTTCCGAGATGAGCTTAACCGCAGCCGCAGCCATACCCATCGTCTGTTTTTCAAGCGATTCGCGCACGCCGCCCCAACGTCCGTCAATGACGGGGCGGATGCCGATTTTGGGATATACCATACAATAAAAACCTCCTCATTGGTCTCTTTTGCCTATTTTATTACAAAGCGGATTTACTGTCAATACACGCGGGCATGTTAAAACGGTACAAAAAACAATCGACTTTAACCTGTTTAAAGCGCCAAAACAACGGTCTTTGTGAAAGTTGAGTGAAAAATTGAACAGGAAACGTCGAAGTGAATTCAATAAACAAGCATGTTGCACAACGAAATAATTTTAGTTTTGTAGCAATTGCCCATAAATTGTACATTGTGCACAAACGCGCCGTGGCAACTTTGGCGTTTGACAGGGGGTGCGGACTATTCATTTTTTCGCTTGACTGTGCTAAAATAAGGGTGCATCTAACGCTTTGACGTACGCTACGGCGTTGTATTAAGCGTATGTTATTTTAGGAGGAACGGAAATGGCAACATTGTCACTGCGGAATGTCTGCAAAAAGTATCCGAACAACGATAAACTCGCTGTTACTGATTTTAATCTTGAGATAAAGGACAAGGAATTTATCATTCTGGTCGGTCCGTCCGGCTGCGGAAAATCCACAACCCTTCGTATGGTAGCCGGTTTGGAGGAGATTTCGAGCGGTGAGTGCTATATCGACGACCGTCTGATCAACAATGTCGCCCCCAAAGACAGAGACATCGCAATGGTGTTCCAGGATTACGCGCTGTATCCCCATATGAGCGTTTACGAGAACATGGCATTTGGTCTGCGTCTGCACGGTATCCCGAAAAAGGATATCGAGCGCCGCGTTAAAGAGGCCGCTCGTATTCTCGATATTCAAAAGTTCCTCGACCGTAAACCGGCGGCGCTGTCCGGCGGTCAGCGTCAACGTGTCGCACTCGGCCGCGCTATCGTGCGTGAACCGAAAGTGTTCTTGCTCGACGAGCCGCTGTCCAACCTCGACGCCAAGCTCAGAAACCAGATGAGAACCGAAATCTCCAAGC
>CAZTDA010000346.1:0-3182 GCA_964612155.1 uncultured Eubacteriales bacterium
GGAAAGGTCTTTGAGCGCTCCCCCGATATAGAGCACAGACAGAATCACTGTCTCAAGCAAAATGAAGTGAATGATATTTCGCACCACCGTCTGCTTTAAGGATAGTTCTTTTTTTGAATATTTCACTAGCAGCGGCAACGAAGCGAGTGCGCCGAAAAGAAGAGGGTACAACAGCACCTCATAGCTAAAACGGGTGTCGGGTTCGAAAATCAATCCTATTACAGCCATCGCAGCGCAAATGCAGGCGACCGATATAAAAAAGCTCATCATCATCTTTTTTACAAAGAACGTTTTAAAATCCATTTTATTTCCCTCCCATTACGGCGCGTTTCAATGCGGGCACATACTGTCTTGAAATGATGATTTTTTCACCGTTCTTCATGTGCGCCGTAAATCGACCGTTTAAAGCCGGACTGATGCTGTCAAGCTTCATCAGGTTTAATACAAAGGATTTGGAACAGCGCACAAAATGCTTGTCGGCATAGGCGTTTTCAAGCTCGTACAGGCGGATTTTGAGTTCATATGTCCTGCTCTTGGTATAGGCGAATACCCGCTCGTCAACCGCTTCAAAATAGAATACATCGCCTAGATTGAACTGATACATACGCTCTTCTGCGCTGCCCGTCAATGTCGTACCCTTCGTGAGAGCATACGCGCGTATACTCTCAATATCGGGGGTCATCTCAACGCATTCTATGATCAGGCATTCGTTTTCTTTTTCACTGATTTGCTTTATACAGACCTTCATTATTTAATATTCCTTTGCGATTATAGGAGTCCCTGCGTCTTTTAAATAGCTGTTGAAAAACTCCAGCACAACTTCGTTCATGGCTTCAATGCAAGTCCGTTCATCAATCGTACCCACCCCGAGCATTTTGGCAAGTGTGGGGGAAAACAACGGCAGGTCGGTGAAGTTCAAGTGTCCGGCATCTTTAAATACGGTTTCATAAGCCAAAACTGCATTTTTCGAGGCGTAAAAATTATTGTAACTGTCCCCAATCTGTTCTTTTGCATTATCATAGTGATCTTGCGCGTAAACATTCAAAATCGGAACGGGATAAGGCGTATCGTTGAGCACAACCGCGTTGTTTTCAAAACCCACTTCTTCGCCCAGCATCGTTCCGTCCAGAACAATTACGGCATCAATATCATTGCGCTCCCTGCCGATTTGTGCAGACGATGCTCCGCCCAGAGAATGCCCCATCAAACCGATTTTTTCAATGTCAATCATTGCGAACAACGGTTCTGCGGTCTCTTTATCACAGTTTTCAAGAATCGTATTAAGAACGAAGTTCTCGTCAGCGGTGCGAAGCTTCATCCACTCGCTTGTGGTCTTGTAAATTTCCTCTTCATTGGTGGTATCCACAACTGCATTGATTTCAGCTGCTTTATTGATAAAATCGGGGTCTACCGTGGTGAGGGTTCCTCTTGTATCCATTGTATAAAACGCCTGGTAAGTATGCCCGATGCTCGCGACGACGTATCCGTTTGAGGCAAGCTCGGCAAATGTCGAGAAATTGCTTCCGCTGAAACCGAATGCGCCATGAGAAAAGACAACTAAGGGATAGGTTTGATCCGCGTTTTCCGGATACCAGAATTCAACGGTCAATGCTCTGTGATCTCCGTTTTTCGCAAATTCATCCAACCTGTCGGGATCTGTCCAGGTGTATTTTGCGGTTGCCACTTGATAGCTGCCGGTTGTTTTCGGCTGTTGATATTGCGGACAAAGAATGGCCAGTGACAGTGCGAAGGCAAAGAGAAACGTGTTTCTGATAAAACGGAAGATGGGTTTGCTCAGCTTGTATGCGCGTTCTTTTTTTCTCAGCAGGACGACTGTACCCGTGATGGCTTGAATCACAAGGGTCAGCAGCAGCGCTGCGTAACGAAAGCTCCACTCATAAACGCCGGTGATGGTCAACAGTCCGAAAAGAGCTAATAATGCGATGCTGACAATGCCCTTCTCTTCCCTGTGCTCTCCCTTTGTTTTGACAGACCAGACAAGAAAGAATGTCTCCAGCGCGAGTAAGATAACCAGTGTAAGTGTTCCCATAATGCGACCTCCAAATTGATTTGTGTCCCAAGTATAAGTGCAAAAAACGATGGGTGCAATCAAATATGGATAAGGTGCATTCTGAGCGGATAAGTTGCATAACCCGGGGTTTAACTCCGGGTTTTTATTATATCTCACAGTTGTGATGAATGCAATTCATCAGCTTTTAAAATCACTCAGTTTAATCATAATAAGGACTCGGCCCAAACTGCACCACGACCTGATCCGCAACCAAATCATCCGTAAAATGCACTTTCAGCATCGGCCAATATTCGTCACAGATCACCGATATCCAAACCCCGTTTGGTGTATCTGTATTGCTGTTTGGAATATGAACCGCTCCCCAGCCCAGCTTATCTTTACGCCAATAATCCCCGTAAAACATGTTTTCGCTCATCTCGTCTTTATAATCCAGCTCCTGCGGAAATTTCTTTAATACATCTTCAAAGCGGTCTCCGATTTGAATCCCGCGCGGGAATTTTAATAGATTTTTTGTAAACACGGCTGAAAAAGCCCGATTGACCTCTAACCACTCATCTACGCTTTTCATTGCGGTTTCATAGGTATAAACAACACCGTCGTATTGATAAATATGATATTCAATATCATCGTCGTATTCGTGTCGGCTTAAAACCGGCTCTTCCAAAACCGCTTTCATCGCCTCGACATCGGTGTCCGGCTTGATACCGTCAGCCGCGAACTCCGCATCGTCCAGCCATTTTGCGTCTTTTTCGGAAATCACATCGGGCAAATCGGCATAAGTCAAGGCCGATTCGGGTTGTACCTCAGACTGCGAACTCCCTTTGGTCGTTACGCAAAATCGGTGGAGCTCACCGACGCCTTCCGCGCCCGAAATCACCGAAAACCAGGTCTCGACGTCGCCGTTTGCGTCAGGCGCGTTTACCCCAAGCAGTTGAATCGTCGCGCCGGGCAGGATGTCTCCGGCACCATGGCGCTGACCGTCTTCATCTTCATACCAAATAAACTGGATGTCATGCAGCATACTCCCCCCGCTGCTGTTCATTCCCTCACCGACATAAAACGTAAAACTCCCATCGTCATAAACCGTTTTGACGGTATCATACAGTACCGACCCGCCGCTTCTGTCCAATCTCACCGTCGTATGCCCGCT
>CAZTDA010000347.1:0-3177 GCA_964612155.1 uncultured Eubacteriales bacterium
GGCGACCGTCATTTTGCCTTTGATCGTCAGATATCCGCCCATGGTCATCACGATCACGGTTAAAAACTGCGATAAAAATTCGGGGATCGGCCAGATCGAGAGCCAGGTCTTATTGGTCTTTAACACCGCTGTCTGATATTTTTGGTTGGCCTCGAAAAACCGGTCGTATTCATAATCCTCACGGGCAAAAGCGCGCACAGTCTTGTTGGCGGCGATGTTTTCCTGCGTGATCTCGGAAAGCCGGGTCATTTTATCACGATTTTCGGTATACAGCGGGCGCATCTCTTTGGAAAAACGCCGCGAGGTGACAAAGATAAACGGCAGCACAATTAATAAGCAGAGCGTCAGCAGCCAGTTTATGGTGAAAAAGTAGATGACAGAGGCAAAAAACATCAGCGTGGTCGAGACGATCATAAACATGATGTATCGGGCGTTGTAACCCACCATGTCCATATCGCCTTGAATGCGCGTCAAAATATCGCCTGCGTTCATTCGGGCGTAAAATTCTCCCTCCTGCTCGGTCAGGTTTTTAAAGATGCGCATTTTAATGTTGTGCATCAGCGTCTGAGCCGACGATTCACGCAGCCAGACCCCGGTTGTGTTTAAAGTGTTGCGCAATAAAACAAAACCCATCCAAAGCGCCAGTGCCGGTAGCAGCCAACTTGCGGGATCGGGTGTTCCCGCCGTGATATTGCCGACAACATAGCGGATCAGAATGGGCCATACGAGCACGAAAAGCGAAACGACGACGTTAAAAACGTGCGCAGTTATGTAACGGAATAAAGTGCCTTTGAGGTTTTTAAAAAGCCAGCGCATCTGGAGCATGGTGAGCCCTCCCCCCATTTAGCCGAAGGTTTTGCACCTGCCAAAGTATACCCTACCCCGCCGGAAATGTAAACCCTTTTTGGAAATTTTCCATAAAATTGTCCATACATTTTTTAGTGAACAGTTCGCAGTTAAAAGTGAGCAGTGACATACCCGAGTGTGCACAATTTTGTGTAACGTAAAGTGCCCGTTGAGCTGACTCAGATGAATAAAACGGAGCGTCACGCTGCCCTTTTCAAAGGACATGTCACTGCACACTTTTAGCTGTCAACTGCGAACCGATTCAGATTAGAGGTTTGTTATATAATAGATATTGACAAAGTAAAAACGGTATGATAAAATCGCGGTATCGGCTATGACCGAGACCAAGTAAATGAAAATTCCGCCACACAGAGAGTTGCCGGTTGGTGAGAGGCGCATAAACGGGTTTTCGTCGAATACTTCTCGTGAGCTGCGCTCCGAAATTTCAGTAGGCGGCGCCGGGTTCGCCCGTTAAAGCGGCAGGGTATATCATGAAGCCACTTAACAATTAAAGTGACAGTAAACCGTAAATGGCTTCATATTAAGCACCCGCAGAGGTCTTTTATGCGAATAAAAGACAAACCGAGGTGGTACCGCGGAAGTACCCGCTTTCAAAGAAAGCGGTTTCCGCCCTCAGGATGATGAGGGCGGTTTTTTTATTGAAGAAATGCCTGCCCTCTAAAAAAGGAAGGGTCAACATGGCAGTCAAAATCATCCTCCTCGTCGCCTTTTTTACGGTGACAGTCGCTGTCGGTCTCTATTTCCGTAAAAAGGCGTCATCCGTCAACAATTTTGTGCTTGGCGGACGCAGCATCGGTCCGTGGCTCACGGCCTTTGCCTACGGCACCAGTTATTTCTCGGCGGTCATTTTCATTGGGTACGCCGGACAGTTCGGTTGGGTCAACGGTGTGTCGGCTGTCTGGATCGGTCTGGGTAATGCCTTTATCGGGTCGCTTGCGGCTTGGGCGGTGCTGGCAAAACGCGCCCGTACCATGACCAGACACTTCGACTCCGCCACCATGCCGGATTTTTTCGCCAAACGCTATGACAGCAAGGCGCTTAAACTGGCGGCGGCAGTTTTGATCTTCGTATTCCTGATTCCCTATACGGCATCGGTTTACAAGGGCATTTCGACCATGTTTTCAATGGCGCTCGGCGTCGATTATGCCTTGTGCGTGATCGTGATGGCTATTATCACCGGTCTTTATGTCATTTTGGGCGGCTATTTCGCAACGGCTGTCAACGACATGATTCAAGGCGTGATCATGTTCATCGGTATTATTGCGGTCGTCATCACGGTGTTTGCCGGAAAGGGCGGTTTTACCGCAGCGCTGACCGAACTCTCACAGGTGACCAGCGACAAAGCCCCGCAGATGCAGGGTGCGCTGACCTCCTTCTTCGGACCCGACCCGCTGACGCTGTTGGCAGTTGTCATTTTGACCAGTGTCGGTGTCTGGGGTCTGCCGCAGATGGTGCATAAGTTTTACACCATAAAAAGCGACAAGTCCATCAAAGCCGGTATGGTCATTTCCACCGTCTTCGCCTTGGTCATCGGCGGAAGCGCCTATCTGCTCGGCGGATTCGGACGGCTGTTTTATACTCCGGGCGCGGACGGCAAAGTCGTATACGACAGCATTATGCCGACCATGCTGACAAATAACCTGCCCGACTTGCTGATCGGCATCGTATTGGTATTGCTGCTCAGTGCATCCATGTCGACGCTCGCCGCACTGGTCATGACTTCTTCGTCGACCTTTGTGCTTGATTTCGTCAAGG
The DNA here is from genome assembly GCA_964612155.1 of uncultured Eubacteriales bacterium. Lineage (GTDB taxonomy): Bacteria > Bacillota > Clostridia > Oscillospirales > JAKOTC01 > DAOPZJ01. The sequence continues at coordinate 2,623 of CAZTDA010000347.1, forward strand.
GCTCGCTGAACAAGAACTTGAAAGAAAAAAACCAGCTCGGCTGGATTCGCGGTCTTTGCGGCCTTTTCATCGTAATTTCGGTCGTGATCGCACTCTTCCCCGGCACGCTGATCACTACGTTGATGTCGCTCTCTTGGGGCGCTCTGGCCGGCGCTTTCTTGGGACCGTTCCTCTATGGCCTGTTCTTCAAAAAAGCTACCAAAACCTCGGTCTGGGCGAGTTTCGTCGTCGGTGTCGGCATTATGGTTTTAAACCTGTTTATGCCGTTCACGGCAACCTCGGCTTCGTCGATCGTAGCCGGTGCAATCGCAATCATGAGTTCCTTTGTGGTCGTGCCGCTTGTCAGCTTGTTCACCAAGAAGCTTGATCCGAAACATGTCGAATGGGTCTTCTCCTGCTTAGATAATCCGTCACAACGATCCGCAGAAGCGGCTGTAACGGGTGCAGAAACCAAAAAATCCAAGACCAAAGTGCTCAATACCAAATAAAAGGATGTAATTGATTGAACGGTACCGGGAAAAAGTTGACGAATTCACTGGCGATTACTTCGCTGTT
>CAZTDA010000348.1:0-3170 GCA_964612155.1 uncultured Eubacteriales bacterium
TCGTTCATGGTGTATGACACAGTGGAGTTCCCGATGGATGTGAATCTTCCGGTGATTGACCGTGAGACCGGAGCGGAGATTGTGCCGAAATACGAAGCAATTGATTTAGTGCATGATGTGGGAACGAATTTATCGAATTATCTTGATTCCATGTATCCCGAGGAGCGCAAAGAGGGAACCACTTATTTCGGAAAACCCGGATATATCAACGAGAATTCCTGTAAAATCAGCGGACTTGACTGTGAAATCGTTTTAACCGCATATGATTCAACCGAGGAAGTGTTTTCTGATGCGACCAATCGAATGGTGGAGGAATACCGGACGAAATATGCATGGACGGTCTCAAATATCTCGGTCAAAGACGGAACTTGCTCGCTCGGAAATGTGCGATATTCAGACATCACGGCAAATATTTCGGGAGGAGAGGTTTATCACACCCATGTCTTTTTCTTTGAGACCGGGGGGAAGTTGGTTACGGCACAGCTGGTTGAGAAAGAAAATGTGTGGCCCTATTATTCACTGAATGCACTTTTAAAGCTGATTACGTTTAAGTGAGAGAGATAAAAAATTAAAAGCAGATAAGAACGGTGAAAGCCGTTCTTTTCTTTTAGGGGAAAGTCACATTTTACTGTATTGACCTTTTCTGCTATAATGAGGAAATCAAGATAGCTGCATGTAATCGCATTAGATTGCATTTATGGTTGTTTTAAAAATTATTGGAATTATTTTACTTACCATGACCAAAAACGGGTTGTTCGATTGTTTTATGTGTGAAAGGGGCGTTGAGGATGGCTGATGCAAAATTTGTCGAGCGCGCGTATGACCTGTTTGCCGGCACTGTCTACCGCGTCTGTATGATGTATTTAAAAAACCAGGCGGATGCAGAAGACCTCGTATCCGACACGTTCCTGAAATTGTTTTCCTATGGAAAACAGTTTAACGGCGACGACCATCTCAAGGCCTGGCTGATCGTCACCGCACGCAACCGATGCAAAAACACCTTGGGCCACTGGTGGAACAAGGCGAGAACAGATCTCGATTCCATCCCCGAGCCCGCCGCGCCCGAAAACGATTTGACGGCGCTTGCGGTCGAGGAGCTCCCGGAGATCTACCGGGAAGCGCTGTATTTGTATTACTATGAGGGATATTCCGGGCAAGAGACATCACAGATGCTCGGCATTACCGAATCGGCGTTTTGGTCGCGTTTGAAGCGAGGGAGAGAGATTTTGCGGATGGAAATGGAGGTAGAGTGCGATGAGAGAAAAAGAGTTCAAAGCGGTTTTTGACGGCGAAAAATACGTCATGTCGCAGGAGTTGAAATACAGAGTGAAAAACAGGATCACGGAAAAGACAACGGAAAAAAGCAAAATGCCGTTTTTCAAGCGGTCGGCATCGGCGATGCTCAGCATCGTGTTGGCATCGATATTAGTGATTACGGCGGCAGCGGTCGGCGGGATTGCGTTGTTTAAATCGGTCTACGGTGACAACATCGAATCAATAATGCCGTACAGCGAGCAGATCAATTTGACGGCAGCGGATGCAAACTATGAACTGAAACTGTGTGAAGCGGTGGCAGACGAATACACTACGGCATATATCTTCTCAATCAAGCGTCTGGCGGGGAATTCGGCCGCACAGACACAAGATGAGGGCGGCATGTCTTTTAATGGGTTGGGGCAAGCCAACGACAAAAACGGCTCATATGGCGTTGGGAGCGTCTCCGACTTAAAAGTTTTAGGCACATTTAACGCATATGACACCACGCAAATTCAAATGTTTACAAGCGCGTTGGATTCACGTTTAAAAGTGCTTTGCACAAATATCAGATATGACGCGGAAAATGCCGCAAATTATTTGATTCGCACTGTTGACAGCTTGAAAACCGAAGACACCGATTACTATGCGCTGTATGTCATCAACGGCGAGGATCAAACGCTAAGCATTGCGGTCGGCGCGGACAAAGGGCCCGAAATCGCATTGCCGAAAGTAACCCAAAAAGCGCCGTCGGTCACCCGTTCGGTGCAGGATTATTACCGGCAGTATCTCAAGCAGACCGATCCCACGGTTCTGTACGGCAGCAGACGGCTTGCCGACAACGTGACCATCACGCCGTTGGCAATCTATGTTGCTGACAAAGAAAAGGGGATTAAAGCCATCTGGCAATCCAACATTATTAAATATATAGATGGCGCATTTTACCGCACGGCGGAACTTGTGTTTCAAGATAATACCGAGAAGTCCCTCAGCGAGATGTCGCAGGACGAATTAGGGATCATCGTCAACAAGACAACGGGTGTTTTCCTGTTCAACGAAGTGTTGGATATAGGGCTGGTCAAATCATTCCTGGTATACGATACGGTGGAATTCCCGATGGATGTGAATGCACCTGTCATTGACCGAGAGACCGGAGAACAAATTGTGCCCAAGTACGAGACGTTGGATTTGATGTACGATGTCGGAAACGGGTTGGCTTCTTATATCGATTCGGTGTATCCGGCTGACCGTTCTCAAAATAAAACCTACTGTTGGGGACCGTCTTATTTAACCGAAAATTCCTGCAAGCTCAATTCATATGACTATGATATTACTTTGACAGTGTATGACGGGGTGGAAGGAGAAACACTTGCCGATGCGGCTAACCGGCTGTTTAGCGAGAATCAGGCGAAATATAACTGGACATTTTCAGTCATTTTCGAAAAGGATGGTACCTTCTCGTATGGCGATATCCGTTATGTGGATGCAAACGTGAGCGTGATGGGAGGAGCTGTCGGCGAATACCACTACTTCTTCTTTGAAAGCAACGGAAAATTACTCGTTTTACAGTTGAATCAAAAGAGCGAGGGCTTGCTCTATTCGCTGGATGCGGTTAAGCAGCTCATCACTTTCAGCTGAGAGAGATAAACAATGAAGGCAGGCGAAAAAGAACGGCGAAAGCCGTTCTTTTTCGTTTACACAACGACTACCCCGCCCTTGGGGCACCCCTCCACAGAGGGGAATTACTCCATCGCTGCGATAATGCACCGAAGTTGGCAGCGCGAGCTGCGATGTAACGGAACATAAACTTTATGACGCGTTTGTATACACATCATAGTGGTTGACTGACAGAATTCAAAAGTGGTATAATGGTAGGCGGTGAGATTTGTTTTTCACCGCAAACCATAAACAAGGGG
>CAZTDA010000349.1:0-3167 GCA_964612155.1 uncultured Eubacteriales bacterium
CGCCCGTTGCGCATCGTTCAGCGGCCGCAGCGGACGGCGGCAGGTCTCGTTGTCCATCACGCCCAATAGTTTCGCGGCGTATTTCATACCCGGCAAGGTGTTGGCTTCGACGGTCGCTTGTACCACGTTATTGAGACGAATCTGTTCCGCCATCGCGCTCTTGACATCGTTATCCTCATACGCCTTATGAATTTTGATAAACTTCTCAACTTGAAAATTCATCGACGTGCCGATCGCGCCGTCTGCGCCTGCGGCGAGCGCATAGGCGAACGCTTCGTCCATCCCGCTGAAAATCGGCTTTTTCACCTTCTGCTTGATACGGTCGAGAATGTAGTAGTTGGGCTGCGTGTATTTGAGCGCATAGACCCGCTCGTCCGAGAGCAGATCGCAGTATTGATCGAGTGTCAACGCGGCTTGCGTCGCCAGCGAATAGACCATAATCTTGAGTCCGCAAGCGTCGGCGATGTCGGTGTAATAGGTCTTGACCTCGTCGGGTTTGTACGGATAATAAAAAGGCGGGACCGATGCAACCGCATCAGCGCCTAACGAAGCGGCGTGTTTCGCAAACATGATGGCGTTGTCAACGCCCGGTGAACCGATGTGCGCCACGATATGCGCGCCGTCTGCGGCTTTCATGGCCACCTCGAGGGTCTTTTTACGCTCTTCCTCGGTCAGCAGCACAAACTCTGCGGAACTTCCGCCGGTATACAGGCCGTCAGCGCCCTTGTCAAGCACGCTGCGTACCAGTTTTTTGAGCGCTTCATAATCCACCGTGTAGTCGTTTTTAAACGGTGTAAAAATCGGCACAAGAATTTTCGGATTTGCATTTGACATCTGATTAAGCCCTCTTTCGTGAGATTCTGAAAGCCATTGTAACCCAAAAAAGGAACCCTGTCAATGTTGCAAGTTTCACGCATCGGTGCTACAATATTGACACGCTTTGGGTCGAGCAGAGGGTTCGATCCACGAGAAAGGCAGGGAGATGTCTATGGTTCAAATGAAAAGAAATGCCGTACATAAAGAGAGCGGTGGATTTAAGGCCTTTATGGGCAAGCGGTGGTTTTGGTTGTTTTTCCCGCTCGCCGTCATCTATATGGAGTTGGTTCTCAAAATCGCCGATTACCAGCACCCGTTCAATGTCGGGTTGGTTTACATGATTTTGTTTTCAATCTCGCTCGGCTTCTTTTTAACCATGTTGTGTACCTTATTCACCCCGAAAACCAATTTGATTCTTGCAAAGGGTATCAGCATTTTCTTCTGGCTCTGGTTTTCAACGCAGGCGGTTTACCATTCGATTTTCAGAACCTTTATGGTGCTTTACTCCATCCAGGGCGGCGGCGATGCCATCACAAATTTCTGGAAGGCCGCTTTAAACGGTATTTGGCGCACTTCCCCGGTCATCATTTTGCTGTTTATTCCGGTTATAATGCTGATCCTGTTCGGCAAAAAATTCTTAACGCCGCGTAAGACCAACTGGCGGTTTGCCCTAATGAATATCGGCGCTTCCGCGGTGGTGTTCGGCCTGACCGTATTGTTGGTATTCACCGCGAATTCCGGGGATATTTCCAGCAAGTTTATGTATTTTGATTCGTTCAATCCCGATTTGACGGTCAACCGGTTCGGACTTTTAACCACCACCCGCCTTGATCTCAAACACACGCTCTTCGGCTTTGAAGCACAAGCCCCGGACGATGACGATCCGATCAACACCTCAACCGTCTCTACACCCGAGACCACCGACCCCACCCAAACCCAATATGAAGAGCAGGTCATGGACATCAACTGGGACGCATTGATCGCGGGTGAGACCGACGAAAATCTGCTCAAGATGCACCAATATTTTTCCGCACTCACACCGACCAAGACCAACGACTACACCGGTATGTTCAAAGGAAAAAACCTGATTTTGATCACGGCCGAGTCGTTTTCACCCTATGCCATCAACAAAGATCTGACCCCGACGCTGTACAAAATGCAGCAGGAGGGCTTTAACTTCACCAATTTCTATACCCCGATCTGGACGGTCAGCACTTCCGACGGCGAATATGTCGCAAACGTGGGTCTGATCCCGAAATCAGGTGTCTGGAGTTATTACCGCTCAAAAGATAATTTTATGGCGTTCAGTATGGCCTACCAGTTAAAACCGGAGGGCTACTGCGCTTACGGTTACCACAACAACACCTATACGTTTTATAAACGCAACGAATCCCATCCGAACATGGGTTATATCTATAAAGGGCTCGGAAACGGCCTTGACGTACAGCGTTCCTGGCCCGAATCCGATCTTGAAATGATGGAAAAGAGCGTGGACGAATACATCAACCAGCAGCCGTTCCATGCGTATTACATGTCTGTCAGCGGCCATATGGACTACACCTATTACGACAACGCCATGGCCTCCAAGAACCGTCAGATCGTCGAGGACTATTTCGGCGACTCGGTCTCGCTGCAGGTCAAGTCCTATTACGCGTGCAACATCGAATTCGACCGCGCGATGGAATATCTGCTCAGGCGGCTCAACGAAGCCGGCATCGCCGAAAATACGGTCATCGCCATCAGCCCCGACCACTACCCCTACGGGCTGACCGACGATCAGTTCAATGAACTCGCCAAGAAGACGGTTGACCGGGATTACGAAGTTTTCAAGGGCGTTTTCCTGCTGTATTGTCAAGGTCAGACCCCGATCACGGTGGACAAGCTCTCGTGCAGTTTGGATATCATCCCGACCATTTCGAACCTGTTCGGTCTCGACTATGACTCCCGCTTGCTGATGGGTTATGACATCTTCTCCGACACCCCGGGGCTCGTGGTTTTTTCCAACTACAGCTGGCTGACTGACAAGGGCTTTTTTAACGCCAAAACCCAGATCTTTACCCCCAACCAAGGCGTGACGGTCGACGACGAATATGTCAAGACCATGTCTCGAATCGTCTCGCGCAAGTTCACCTATTCGACTAAGATTCTCGATTATGACTATTACCGCGTGGTTTTCGGAAAAGACAAGAGCGCAGCAGTCCCCGCGATTCCCGGCATTGAGTAATGTTTAAGTAAGAGGTAATAGTGAATAGTGAATAGGTAAGGTACCGCTGCGGCGGGATATTTATATCACAAACTATTCTTTAACCCTTTTCAGTTCTGCACATTTCTAATTACTAACAGCTGTGTCC
>CAZTDA010000350.1:0-3145 GCA_964612155.1 uncultured Eubacteriales bacterium
TTTAAACGAGTCACCGATGCCCTTGCCGAAGCCGCCGTATAAAACCGTGGGTTCGGTGGCGTTATCCCAAACGAATTCGCCCGCTTCGGCGCAGAATTCGACGATTGCACCCTGCTGCACGATCATCATGCATTGGCCTTCGTTTACCGCGATAATTGAGCCGTTGGTGATGATATCCTCGGTGCCCTTGGTATTGGAAGTTCTTTTACCGGTGCGTTTGACGCCTTTGGCGACCAGCACATCAACGGTCAGGGATTCGCAATAAAAATACTCGCGCCATTGGTCGGCGAGTACGCCTCCGCCCGCTCCTACAGCCGCTTTAAAAAGACCCATTTCAATACGCCCTTTCCCGGAGATACGGATCGTTGTATCAATGTTTGTAAAAACCGCTCTCCGCGCAAATTTGCGCTTTTATTTTAACACATTGCAGGCAAAACTTCAAGAAGTACGCGCGGTACTCTGAAAATTTTTACGGATATGAATTCGATATTGATTTATCGGTAAAAATATGTATAATTAATAGGAAAAGGTCGGAGGACTATAAAGTCAAACCGACTGAGTACACCGATTTTAAGAGGTGTACCGCCTTTTAAAAAAGACGGCTTCCGCCTTTAAAAATACCATGGAATGAAAGGATTGTTTTTATGCAGAATCTCAACAAAAAGACCGTCGAGGATATTGATGTATCCGGAAAACGCGTACTTGCCCGCTGCGACTTTAATGTTCCGCTCAAAGACGGCGCTATTACTGACGACAAACGCATCGTCGAGGCGCTGCCCACCATCAAATATCTGATCGCTAAGGGTGCAAAGGTTATTTTATGCTCCCATCTGGGAAGACCGAAGGGTGAATTTAACCCCAAATACACCCTTGCACCGATTGCCGCCCGTCTGACCGAACTGCTCGGTAAACCGGTCGCAATGGCAAAAGACGTGATCGGCCCCGACGCCAAAGCCAAAGCCGCCGCGCTCAAAGACGGTGATGTGATGCTGCTTGAAAACGTCCGCTACCATGCGGAAGAAGAAAAAAATGACCCGGCGTTTTCAAAAGAACTGGCTTCGATGGCCGACATTTTTGTCAACGACGCGTTCGGCACGGCGCACCGCGCCCACAGCTCCACTGCGGGTGTCGCGGATTATCTGCCCGCCGTCTGCGGCTATCTGATCCAAAAGGAAATTGCCATCATGGGCGGCGCACTTGAGGAACCCAAACGCCCGTTCGTCGCCATTTTGGGCGGCGCAAAAGTCAGCGATAAAATCGGCGTCATCAATGCGCTGCTCGAAAAAGTCGATACCCTGATCATCGGCGGCGGTATGGCGTACACCTTCTTCAAGGCCTTCGGCTGCGAAGTCGGCACCTCGATCTGCGAAAACGACAAGCTCGATCTTGCCCGTGAAATCGTGAAAAAAGCCCGTGAAAAGGGCGTTGCTCTGCTGTTACCGGTCGACAATGTCATCGGCAGAGAGTATAAAGAAGACACCGTGTTTATGCGCATTTACTCCGACTCGATCCCCGACGGCTGGATGGGCTTGGACATCGGCGAAAAGACACAGGAACTGTTCTCCAAGTCGCTGGTCGGCTCCGGCACCATCATCTGGAACGGCCCGATGGGCGTCTCCGAGTGGGCGAATTTCGCCGCGGGCACCCGTGCGGTCGCCAAAGCGGTTGCCGATTCCGGCGCAGTCACCATCATCGGCGGCGGCGATTCCGCAGCGGCAGTCGAAAAGATGGGCTTTGCCGACAAGATGACCCACATCTCCACCGGCGGCGGCGCGTCGCTCGAATTCATCGAGGGTCTCGAATTGCCGGGCATCGCATGCTTAATGGATAAATAAGAAATAAACAAATTGGAGAACAAAAATAATGAATAAAAATTTGCGCAGACCGGTCATCGCCGGCAACTGGAAAATGAACAAAACCCCGTCCGAGGCGGCGGCGTTGGCAAAGGAGATCGTCCCGCTCGTGAAAGACGCGGCGTGCGGCGTGGTGCTTTGCGTGCCGTATGTCGATCTCGCCCCGGTGCTCGACGCGGTCAAGGGTACATCGGTCAAAGTCGGCGCACAGAACTGCCATTTCGAAAAAAGCGGCGCGTACACCGGCGAAATCTCGGCAGACATGCTCAAAGAGATGGGCGTCGAATACGTCATCATCGGCCATTCGGAGCGCAGAACTTATTTCGGCGAGACCGACGTGACCGTCAACAAGCGCACCAGAGCCGCGCTGGACGCCGGTTTGAACGTAATCGTCTGCGTCGGTGAAGTGCTCGAACAGCGCGAACAGGGCATCACCAACGAATTCGTCGCGATGCAGACCAAAATCGCGCTCGGCGGCGTCTCTGCGGATGAACTTGCCAAAATCATCATCGCCTATGAACCCGTCTGGGCCATCGGAACCGGAAAAACGGCGACCGACGAACAGGCCAACGAGGTCTGCGGCGTGATCCGCACCACGGTCTCGGCGCTCTACGGTAAGAAATACGGCGACGCGATGACGGTTCAATACGGCGGCTCAATGAACGCCAAAAATGCGGCGGGACTGCTTCAGCAGCCCGATGTTGACGGCGGCCTAATCGGCGGCGCGGCGTTAAAACCGGCGGATTTCGCGGTCATCGTCGAAGCAACCAAGTAAGTAGTAAAATTCGGGGCAAACGTCTGTTTGCCCTGTTTTGCTGTAAAGCCCATATAAAATAACGCGGGGGGTTTTGTCACCCCACCTTTCTCTACAAACGCTTGGAAACGAACCCCGAAAGGAAAAACATTCATGAAAAGACCTATCACATTAATCATCATGGACGGCTTCGGCAAATCCGACAGCGCTTACGGCAACGCGATTTTGGGCAACACCCCGAACCTCGATAAGCTGATGGCGAGTAATCCCTGCACCTATATCGGCGCTTCGGGCTTCTCGGTCGGCCTGCCCGACGGACAGATGGGCAACAGCGAAGTTGGCCACACCAACATCGGTGCGGGCAGGATTGTCTATCAGGAACTGACCCGCATTTCCAAGTCAATTGTCGACGGAGATTTTTTTGAAAATCCGGTACTGCTGGACGCGGTCAACAACTGCAAAAAGAACGGCTCCACGCTGCATCTGGCGGGGCTCGTCTCGGACGCGATCATGTTCAAGTCCCTCTGGATGTGCTGGA
>CAZTDA010000351.1:0-3132 GCA_964612155.1 uncultured Eubacteriales bacterium
ACTGATATGCCGCGTCAAAGACCTCCTGCCGACCGGTCGCCTCGTAATAATAGAGTAGGGCGCGCATACCGCAAGCCGTGCCCCACGCGTTAAAATCCTCATAGATTTTAGCGTCCGGCTCGTAATAGGTGCCTAAATACCCATCGGGTCGGCGGTGCGAAAGCACACCGGTCACCCACTTTTCGGCTTTGGCTTTCAGTTCATTATCGTCCAGCGTAAAAGCCAGCAAAATCAACCCCGTCCAGTAGTTACCGGAGATCTCGGCGCCCCACCCGGATTGGTCGCCGTTGCCCCAGCGCTTGACATAGGACTTGTTGATATACGGGTCGGCAATCATCCCGGGTTCGATTTCATCCAAATGCCCGCCCATTCCGTTTTTGCTGCGCTCCAGTTGTTCCCGTAAAAACCCCTCGGCGGTGATGCTCCCGAGCGGCAGCGCGGATAATTTTCCGTAATACATGTTATAGCTCCTTTGTTTTTGGGAAAATAATTATTGGAAACACTGTTTAATTATTTCGTTTTTTCGTTATAGTATAAGGCCCAACCGATACCGAATTTATCCGTCACTAAACCCAACCGCGTCGCCCACGGATACGGCCCTTCGAGCGAATGGTTTTGTCCCTCATTTATTAAAACGTTATATGCCTTACGGAAATCATTTTCATCGTCAAATCGAACTTCGCAAATAATTGCATTGTTCATTCCTTGGCCGACTTCGCTTCCCGGACCCAATAAAATCTCAAATCCGAAAATATCCATCATAATATGGATGTCATTTCCGTTCGGCGGCGTACCTTCCCAAAGCTTTTTTGCGTTGAACGCTTGTCGGTATAATTCAAATGCTTCAAGCCGTTCTTCGTCCGTAATTTTAATGTTGAAAGCCATTGTGAATTTCGGGTATTGTGACATGTTGTTTTTCCTCTGTTGTTTTTAAGATATACCTACCTTCAGAAGATAAAAAATTCTATTTACGGTTTATGATAAAACCATTTTGATCTCCATCCGGGATCGTTTTCGGGGTCGTCCTTGCAGGTATAAACGGATTCCGGAAACCACTTTTTATAACCATCGTCAAGGCCGAAATTGTCGTAGACATTTAAATATCGCAGCTGCTTTATATTCTTAATACTTGAAGGCAGCGTTTTCAGTTGACACCCGAATAAATCCAACCGTTCGAGTTCGGTTAAGTTGCCGATATCCTTCGGCAGCGATTCTAATTTTGTGTAGCCGATGTCAAGCGCTTTGAGTTTAATCAAGTCGCAGATGCTTTCGGGAACAGAAGAAATATCATTGCTGTGCATATCTAAAAATTCCAAATTTTCAAGGTCTCCGATCTCATCCGGCAGCAATCCGATTTTCGTATTGGCGATGTTCAAGACCCTCAGATTTTTCAGCTTTCCGATTTCTTTGGGAAGTGCTTTCAAACTGGTCATATCCAAACGTAAAAATGTAAGGCTTTGCAGATTGCCGATCTCCGGAGGGATCGTTTCAAGCGCAAATGCTTTCAATAAGTTCACTGATTCCAATCGGGTCAATTGCCCGAATTCGGCGGGAATGTCTTTGAGGTCGTTTTTGGCGCTGCTGAACGCCGTTATGCCCGACAGATAATGAATTCCCTCAATACTTTTCAAAGGGCTCGGTCCGCAGTCCAGCTCTCCGGAATACCCGGAAAGCATCTCATAAGTGACCACATCCGTAACCTTTTTATGCAGGGCGGACGCGACTTCCAGGGCAAAATAAGGGTCGGGAAAAATGTTGCAGATCGCCATGGGTTCATCGGAAGTGGGAGGCACATAGTTCCAAATATCGAAGAAACTTTCAACCGGGGCGGACTCGACGCCGCTTTGCGTCGATAATCCGATGTTTCCCTGACATGCGGTCAGCAACAGCGTCAGAAAAAGGATTGGAACAAACTTCTTCAATTGATGCACCCCTCTCAAAAAGCACATAGTGAAACCACTTTTATCGTCGGATAATTTTACGTAAAACAACGTGAAATATTATACCACCAAGTAAAAGCGGCTTCAAGTTAGATATCAACAAAAGGACATCCTCTTTTTGCACTTTATGCGTAGGTCTGTCACCTAATTTGATTTCGCCTTGATATCCTCTACAATTTGGTTGATAACCTGTTCCCGTTGCGCAGATGTATCATATATTGTAAAGCCGTATTTCGTTAAATGTTCAGTCATTGAACGGCCGAATGAAACAGCGTCTTGCGAAATCTCTCTCAGATCATCATCACTAAAACCATAGGTCCAATCGTCTTGTGTATCGTACTTTTTAAAATCGCTTACGAACTCCTCAACCGTTTTTTGATTTTGCACCAAACCGATTAGTATAAAATGATCTTTCAGGTTTTTTATCCCATACATCTTCAGGATGGGGGTTATTAACTCGAAATTTAAATATCCCCCCTCCAGCACAAACCGATTGCCTTTTACGGCGCCATGACTGTACGACAGCAGTCCGCGTCCGTCAGACGAAGAAAACATCCCCAGAAAATGGCCGAGGAACGGTGCGATGTTGTCGGTGGTTTTATCCCGGTTCCAATTCAAGCGAATATCCAATTGCGGATATGCTCCTTGAAACGTGGCGACGAGCTTGTCGATCCCGATTACAAAGCAATTTAATTCTTCGTTTAATCTTCTTGCCAATGTCGATTTCCCGGCTCTCGACGGGCCCGCAATGATAATGTTTTTCAAAATAACACCTCGCCTGAAGAGTGAAGATGCCGACTGCGGTCGTCAGCCGACTGCGGTCGTCAGCCGACTGCGGTCGTCATGAAGTTTCGGCTTTGAAGAAATGAAGTATCAAATGCTTTGTGAAACTAAGCTCATCATTTAAACGGTTGCTTTATTTATTGTCTTTGCCGTATTAATCGAAGCAATGAGCATACGTTTGTTTCATCAGCAAGAGATACAAGATTATCATAATCGTAATTAAAAAGATTTGTTCGTTTTAGCAAGTTGAGCCAATAAGTACTCTCGCCGACTTCCTTTAATGATATATGCAGCTTTGATATGAAGTCGGCTTTACTGTTACCATAAATCGCTTCATTTATATTCGCTCCTACACTTGTGGCTGAACGTAAAAGTTGTTTGCTATAGTTGTATCTTTTTTGATTTCATG
>CAZTDA010000352.1:0-3121 GCA_964612155.1 uncultured Eubacteriales bacterium
ATTTTCAAAAATTACGCTCCAAAAAACAAAAAAGGCTCGTTTTTTCTTTTCTTTCGGCGCATCCGCTTCCTTATAATATTTTTTATTGAATTTTTCCTGTGCTTTCAATTCCTTTTCAAGAATTTTTGCGCGTTTGTTTGAATCCATGTTGTTAAGAGTCCCCTATCATTTCATTGCGTAAATTTTAGCCGACGCGGTACTGCGATAATCCATCAGCCGCATAATATCCTCTTCCCCTGCCCCTTTTCCGACCAGGTGGAACGCATAACTCTGGCGCAGCATCAGCGGCGTGACTTCCTTGACAATCCCTGCATCTTTGGCATAATCTTTGATCAGCTTCCAAAACCCCTGTCTGGTCAGTCGGTTCATCTGTTGATTAACAAACAGCGGAGCCGTCTGAGTGGGTAAAGCACGCAGCATTTTAGTATAGGCATTCATGTATTCGCCTAAAATTCTTGATGCAGTCGGATAGATGGTGATGTTACGGCGTTTTTTACCTGACTTACTCAAAATCTGTGCTCTAGATAGATTAACATCGCCGACATTCAGCGCGAGCAGTTCGGATATTCTAAGCGCGGATGCATATGAAAGTTCCATCAAAGCGCGATCCCGCATGCCTTTAAAAGTCGCCGTATCCGGCTGCGTTAAAATCCGCGAGACCTCCGATTCGGTCAGAATCACCGGCAGCTTTTTCTGCTCGTGCACAATATTATACCCGATAAGCGGGTTAACGGCGCATTTGCCGTCATAAATCAAGAACCCGTAAAAGTTCTTAACCCCTGAAACAAAACGCTCCAAAGAGGCCGAAGACCGCCCTTCGTGCCCGAGCAAAGAGACAATCAGCCCAAAGGTCTCGGTATCGAGGTCTTCAAATTGGTCTATCCCAAAATCTTTAATTTTGCGTTCAAGAAGATCGACGTCACACAAATAACACGAAGCAGTATTGGGTCTTACTTTCTTGACGCTTTTCAGGTATTCTGAATACCTTTCATGCATCTTCAACATTCCTTTAAAGTAATTTGTAAAACCCTAACCCTAAAACCCCATCTAACAGCGAACCGACCGCAACGACCAGTACGCATAACGGATACGCATATATCGGAATTTTACTTCCGGTGCGTTTTTTTCCGTTTTTCATCAATGAATTAAAATATGTTTTCGAACCCTCAAATCCGAGGGAGGCCGCATATAACAGCGCTGAGCACGAGATGATAAAGCCCGGCAGCAGGCCGAAAAGGTAGAATGTAAAGCCGTTCAGCTGGCGATAACAGCACAGTGTTCCGGCGATCAGACCGCTTGAAAGCCCCCTGATAAAAAGCGCAGCACCCGCAACGGCAACACCGAATGCAAAAGTCGCAGATAAAGCGCAAATTAATAAATAGGCCAATGAGACCAAAACGGATCTGATAAAGAGTGTGCCGAAGACGGGCGCCTCGTATTGCGAACAAATTCCGTCGTAAATACCGGAGATTGCGCCGGTCTCACCCGTATACATGGTTCCGGATGCGATTGCGCCGACTACAGTTCCGACGATTAAAATGGCGATGCAGATGCCGAGATTTTTTAAAATCCTCGGCTCGTCCAAACCCAGCGTATGCGAAAACCTGATCCAAAAATCTTTCATTTTCAAACTCCTCCCGCGGACATGCTGGTGCAATATATGCGCCAAAAGGAGTTTGTATTCGAATTATTTCTTTAGCAAATCGGCTTTTGCGGTACAGGCATCCATCGCCTGTGAGACAACGGCGGAAAAATCGCTTTCGTTGAAAACCTTCACGGCTTCGATGGTTGTGCCGCCCGGGGAGCACACCGCCCTGATCAGATCGTCCAGTGAGGCCTCCGATTTTAAAATCATTTCGGCGGCACCCTTGAGGGTCTGCGCGACAAGCTGTCGTGCGATTTGCGCCTCAAATCCGTTTGAAACGGCCCAGTCTGCCATGGCTTTTGCGAATAAGTAAACATACGCCGGACTGCTGCCGTTGACGGCGATCACTTTGTTCATCATATCCTCGGGCAAGACCACGCACATACCGCTTGCCCCAAAGATATCGCAGACAAATTGAATCTGTTTTTCGTCGATCCCCTGCCCTCCGCACACGGCGGTTGCGCCGATACCGTTTGCGATCGGCAGATTCGGCATCGTCCGGACGACCGGAGCGCCGCCGAGCCGGGCTGAGATATAGTCCGTCGTCAATGCGGCGGCGGTGCTGACAAAAAACTTGCCCGTTAAATCAGATGTATCACTGTTTGTTTTTAAGGTCTTCTCAAAATCACCGGGTTTGATGGCGATAAAGATACAGTCGGAATTTGCGACAACCTCTGCTTCCGAAGAACAGACCATTGTGAACTCATTTTCAAAGGACTTTGCCTTTTCGGGGTAATTGTCAAAGAGATAGAGCCGTGTCTGTTTGAATTTTTCGCTCTTTCTCATCCCGGAGATCACCGAGGACGCCAAATTTCCGACGCCGATGAAGCCCACAATCATATAATTCCCCCTTAAAAATGTTCGGCAAAACCTTTTCGGTTGTGTGCTGTCCATTATAAACCAAAATATTAACCATTTCAAGTGATTTTTATAATTTTTAATATACTTACAGCGGTCTTTTTTATCTTTCGCAGGTAATTAAAGTCGGCACATTTTATATAAGTCGAAATCTGTCGATAAATAGTAATATTCGATTACCAAATAGTGGATTGACTTGTTTAGAAATATATGGTAGGATGAAAACACATACATGCAGCCGTATCGGAAACAAATAAAAATAAGAACAGCACGAACCATGGAAAGGAGGTGAAAGTGATGAAAACGAAAGTTATAAGAACACTTTTATTAGTGATTGCCATGCTTGCCATAACGACACTTACCGGATGCCCCCCTACAATGCCTCCCGTTGAAAAGATATCCGCCAAAGAGGCCTGGGAGATCATGGAATCAGCTCAGGAATCAATCAGCAAAGATGCTGTCCCTGTTTATATCCAAGGAATAAACGTGAAGCCGGAAAGCCCCATTACGGAAGGAAAAACCGGTATTTGGGTTGTCGGTTTTTATTCCGAAAGTGAAAACACGGTATGGGAAGTTCAGTTGAATAATAATAAAAACAGCGAACCAACACTCTCATCG
>CAZTDA010000353.1:0-3114 GCA_964612155.1 uncultured Eubacteriales bacterium
GTGGCAATGACGCTCTCGCAAAAAATATTGGCCGCGCACTGCGGCATGGACAAGGTAGAGGCCGGACAGTTGATTTTAGCCGATGTCGACCTCGTGCTCGGCAATGACATCACCGCGCCGGTGGCCATCAATGAATTTTCAAAACTCAATAAAAACTGCGTGTTCGACTGTGAAAAAGTGGCGCTGGTCATGGATCATTTTGCGCCGAATAAAGATATCAAAGCCGCCGAACAGTGCAAATATGTCCGCGAATTCGCAGGTAAAATGGGCATTCCCAACTTTTTTGACGTCGGCGAAATGGGCGTGGAACACGCGCTGTTACCCGAAAAAGGTCTTGTCGTCTCTGGCGACCTCGTAGTCGGCGCTGATTCTCATACCTGTACCTACGGCGCACTCGGCGCGTTTTCGACGGGCGTCGGCTCGACCGATATGGCCTGCGCCATGGCGACCGGAAAGCTCTGGTTCAAAGTGCCTTCCGCGCTCAAATTCGTGCTTAAAAACAAACCCGCCAAATGGGTTTCGGGCAAAGATATCATATTACACATCATCGGAAAAATCGGCGTCGATGGTGCGCTTTATAAATCCATGGAATTTACCGGCGACGGCGTTTCGCATCTCTCGGTCTACGGACGGCTGACCATGGCGAACATGGCTATCGAAGCCGGTGCGAAAAACGGCATTTTCGAAGCCGACGATCAAACGCTTGCCTATATTAAAGATCACAGCGACCGCCAACCGGTCGTTTACAAAGCCGATCCCGATGCCGAATACGACGCGGTCTATGAAATTGACCTTTCCAAACTGCGCCCGACCGTTGCGTTCCCGCATCTGCCGGAGAACACACGCACCATCGACGACGTGGGCGAAGTCAAAATCGATCAGGTTGTCATCGGCTCCTGTACCAACGGTCAGCTCGAAGACCTTGCCGCTGCCGCTGAAATCTTAAAGGGCAAAAAGATCGCAAAGGGTGTGCGCTGCATCGTAATTCCCGCCACTCAGCGCATCTGGCTGGAGGCCATGGAACAGGGCTATTTTAAAACGTTTATCGACGCAGGGTGTGCGGTTTCCACTCCGACCTGCGGACCCTGTCTCGGCGGTCATATGGGTATTCTGGCGAAGGGCGAACGCGCCGTTGCCACCACCAACCGCAATTTTGTCGGGCGCATGGGCCATCCCGAATCCGAGGTCTATCTTGCAAGCACGGCGGTCGCCGCTGCAAGCGCGGTAATGGGCAAGCTCTCATCACCGGAAGAGTTGGAATAGGAGGGATATTTTTATGAAAACACACGGTACAATCATTAAATACGGCAACAATGTCGATACTGACGTCATCATCCCCGCGCGCTACCTCAACTCCTCCGACCCCAAGGAACTCGCCTCCCACTGCATGGAAGACCTCGACGCGACCTTTGTCAAGCGCGTCAGAGCAGGGGATATCATTGTCGGCGGGCGCAATTTCGGCTGCGGTTCTTCGCGTGAGCATGCGCCGTTAGCCATCAAGACCTCCGGCATCGCCTGCGTAGTCGCCGAGTCGTTTGCGCGCATTTTCTATCGCAATTCGATAAACATCGGCCTGCCGATCATCGAGTGCCCGGAGGCCGCCAAAGCCATCTCTGAGGGCGACGAGGTAGAAATTGATTTTGACAGCGGACTCATCTCCGACCTGACCACCGGAAAAACCTATACCGCTCAGCCGTTCCCGAAGTTCATCCAAAGCATCATCGAAGCGGGTGGTTTGATTTATGCGATTGAAAAGAATCTTATAAAGTAGGGGTCGGCGTCCTCGACGACCCGGCGGGCGAATAGCCCGCGAAAAACATAAGCACTAATGCAGTGTTATGATATTTATTAAGTTAATGAGATAAGAGAAGCATGGACCGGATTGCCGCGCTGCGTCGCAATGACGATTAAGCAACAAACGAAAGGATGATAAACACCGTGAACTTCAACATCGCACTTATCAAAGGCGACGGCATCGGCCCCGAGATTGTCGATTGCGCCACCAAAGCGCTGGACGCCGTCGGTGTAAAATACGGACATCAATTTAATTATACCGACCAACCCGCGGGCGGCAACGCCATTGACGCGTACGGCATTCCACTGCCCGAGGACACCGTAAAGGGCTGTCTGGCTTCGGACAGCGTGTTGCTCGGCGCGGTCGGAGGCCCAAAATGGGACACTTTGCCCGGACATCTGCGCCCCGAACGTGCGCTGCTCGGCATCCGTGTGGCCATGGGCTTATACGCCAACATCCGCCCCGCGAAGCTGTTCGAATCGCTCAAGGCCGCAAGCCCTCTGCGTCCGGATATCGTGGAAAAGGGCTTTGATCTTGTTTTTGTGCGCGAACTCACCGGCGGCATGTATTTCGGTCAAAGCGGCAGGCGCGACGGCAAATACGGTCTTGAGGCCTTTGACACTGAGTGTTACGGCGTTGGCGAAATCGAACGAATCGGTAGAGTTGCGTTCGAGCTCGCGGCAAAGCGCCTCAAAAAGGTCACCAGCGTGGATAAAGCCAACGTCTTGGAAAGTTCACGGCTCTGGCGCGAGACCATGCACAAGCTCGCCGCAGCACACCCTGATATCGAATATTCGGATATGCTCGTCGACAACGCTGCCATGCAGCTTGCCCGTAATCCCGGTCAGTTCGACGTCGTGGTCACCTCGAATATGTTCGGCGATATTTTATCCGATGAGGCCTCGGTGCTGACCGGTTCCATCGGTCTGCTGCCGTCCGCCTCTCTCGGCGACGGCACGCGCGGCTTATACGAGCCGATACACGGTTCCGCACCCGATATCGCGGGCACCGGAAAAGCCAACCCGATTGCGACAATCTTGTCCGCTGCCATGATGTTGCGTTATTCGTTTAACCTGCAAGAGGAAGCCGACGCCATCGAAAACGCGGTCTCGGCGGTACTCGCCGAAGGTTATCGCACAGCCGATATCCTCGGCACTTCCGATGTCGTTCCCCTGAACACTGTCCAAATGACCGAAAAAGTTATTGAATCGTTGTAGCCCCAAATTAAAATATAGGAGCGGATATCATCCGACCGAATCATCATGTTGACAAATGTATATAAAATCCGTCATCCCATCGGGCGGATAATATCCGCCTCT
>CAZTDA010000354.1:0-2176 GCA_964612155.1 uncultured Eubacteriales bacterium
GGATAAGCCGATTTGCTGCATTCCCGATCCCGGTTACAATGTCACCAACAACGACCGTGTAATCCGGCTTAAAAGCGGGCGTCTGATTGTACCGAGTTCTCTGCACATCGTTGATTTTACCAAGGGGAAATTCAACCCCGGCGGTACCGTACGCTTCACTTGCTCCGACGATGACGGAAAGACCTGGCGCAACATCGGCGATTTTTATCGATTCGAAAGCCGCTTTGATCAAAACGGATTTCAAGAACCGGGTGTGATTGAACTTGAGGACGGGCGCATTTTTTGTTGGACACGGACCGATTTGGGGCGGCATTATGAATTGCTTTCTTGCGACGGAGGCGAGACCTGGAGTGCGCCAAAACCCTCGATTTTCACCGCTCCGCTCTCCCCGCTCTCGATGAAGCGGCTGCCCGACGGACGGCTGTTTGCGGTGTATAACCCGATTCCGAACTACAACACCCGCGTTTGCTCAAAGGCCGGCTGGGGTCGCACTCCGTTGGTCGGTGCTTTGGTGAATCAAGATATTACGAGAATCGAACAGACCTTCCTCATCGAGGACGACCCCGAGGCGGGGTATTGTTACTGCGCGATCCATCCCGAAGCCGACCGCATGTTTTTGGCTTATTGCTGCGGCGACGCGAAAGACGAGGGCTGTTTGCAGCGGCTTCGTCTGACCGAGATACGATATGATGAATTGAATTGAAAAAGTTATTATCTGTTTTTTTGGCGGTCATTTTCGCTTTTTGCACACTCTCAATGACCGGCTGCGGTAAAAATGCTATATCCATCGGGCTTGAAGCGTTTCCTTTAACGCTCGATCCCCAACTCGAGGCACAAAAACCCGGTGCCTCGGTTTTTGGTTTTATTTTTTCCGGACTGCTGCAATACGGCAAGGACGGAGAACTTCATCCCGATATCGCCGAGCAGTTCTTTTTTTCGGATAACGGTAAAAAGCTGACTTTTATTTTGCGCACCGATCGCTTCTGGCAGGATGGTTCGCAAGTCACTTCCTATGATTTTGAATATGCGATTGAGCGCGTGCTCACCGCCGAAACCGGTTCACCGTATGCCAAAACCCTGTTTTCGATCAACGGAGCGGAGGCGTTTTACAACAAGACCGCAACGGGAATTGCGGGGATTACCTGCCCCGATAGAAGCACCTTGATTTTGAATCTGGATTATACCGACGAATTGTTTTTATACACGTTTTCGGCGCCCTATTTATCACCTTGCAACAAAGCTTTTTTTGCCTCTGCGGGCGGATCTTACGGTATGACCGCCGCCAAAACCCTATTAAACGGCCCGTATTCGATTTACAGCCGGGGGGATGCGCAAATCGTTTTAAAAAAGCGCGACAGCACCGAAAAAACGCTCCCCGATACCATTACATTTTTTAAGAGCGTAGAGATTACCGACAAGGAGCTTGCCGGGCGTATCAATTCGAACAAAACCGCAATGGCGATCAGCAATCGGGCATTGGATGTCAAAAAAGACATTGAGACCATCCGCGTCGACCATATGACTTGGGCGGTCAGTTTCGGCGTAGGTGAAAACGCCGCCGGGCGTGACGAATTGCTCCATCTTTCGCTGGCTTACGGCGGAATCGGAGAACTGCAGCAGCAAAGCGGCGCGACAAATTTGATGCCCGCCGCTTATGCGAATTTTTATCTTTCAAAGGCCCTGCCCGCCCGCGCCGCCGACAATACCGCCGCGAAAAATTTTATCGCCACGCTGCTGACCAATTATAAACTCTCTTCGCTGCCGAAAATCACTCTTTTGGTTCCGGATGAGGACGAGGCCCGCGCGCTTTCCGATGCGCTCGTGCAGTCATGGCAAAAAAATATCAACGTGTTTGTCACCCGCGAATATTACAGCCGCTCTAAGCTTTTTTCAATGATGAAAAGCGGTGATTACGATGCGGCACTGATCCCCGTGGAATATACCCAGTCCACACCGGTTGCTTTTTATAAAGATTTGTGCACCCGAATCGGAGCGTCGGATGCGATCGGCGCTCAGCTTGACGCCGTGGTGGTCTTTTCGGAACAGGAGTTTACAAAAACCGCCGAACAGATTTTGTTTGACAGCAGGCGCATCTTCCCGGTAGATAAGGGCTGTATGTATATTTATTCGCACCCCGACCTTGCACACATCTATTATAACCGCAGAGCCGGTATCG
>CAZTDA010000354.1:2186-3112 GCA_964612155.1 uncultured Eubacteriales bacterium
AATAATCGTGAGGTTATGATTTAAAACAAACCCCGCCGAAGGATGGTCATTAACATGGAAAAACACATAGTAAGAGATATTCATTTCACGATATCCAAAGAAGAGTATCTAAAAGCGATCAAACTGACTTGCGAACCGGATGACGAGGATTATGTCCGCGCCTTGGAACTGCTGACACAGGGGCTTGAGATTGCGCGTCCGAAGTATGTGACCTGCGTCAGTGCCGTTGAGGAAAAAGGCGACGGATTTGTTGTCGTCGAAGGTCAACGGTTCGAGTCAAAAATCGTGCGCAGAAACCTTGACAAGGTTTATAGAATCATTCCGTATGTAGCCACCTGCGGGGTTGAAATCGAGGAATGGTCACGCCAATTCACCGATTTAGTGGAGCAGTTCTGGGTTGATAAATTAAAAGAATTGGTGTTGTTTAAGAGCTACTCGGATTTACAAAAAACCGTCCGAGCGGCTTATTTCCCGGCGCAGGATATGTCGCACATGAGCCCCGGTTCGCTTGCTGATTGGCCGCTTTCCGCGCAGATTCCGCTGTTTGATTTGATCGGGAATGTGACTGAAGACATCGGTGTAAAACTCACAGATTCGCTGTTGATGCTGCCTTCAAAATCGGTATCGGGATTTTATTTCTCCAACGAATCGAATTCGTCGGAAGGACATTATGAGAACTGCAAATTTTGTCCGATGCCCAACTGCCCCGGCAGACGAGCGGAATATTCGGGCAAAACGGAATAGCTCCGCTGTATCGAATTTATATTTAATTGACTATCGGTTTATCTCCGGGGGAATAGGATTTGAATGATATTTCTTGCAACCCGTGAATGAATGTGATATAATCCTTTAAAATACGGGAAATTATCTCGGTTTTATTTCCCGTTTTTGCATAATGTTACATATTTTCAGAAAATGTGGTTTTA
>CAZTDA010000355.1:0-3107 GCA_964612155.1 uncultured Eubacteriales bacterium
GAGACTCACTTTATCTAGATGAGACATTATACGACATTTGGGAAGATAAAAATATGGTTGAAGAAGCCAAAAAAGAAAAATATAGAAGAGAATTATGGGAAATAAATGACAGCAATAGAGAATTTTTTGAAAAGAGAAAAGATAAAGAAAATGGTGAAATATATATAATGTTATCTCCCGAAGAAGGGAAATTGGCTACTCATATATTCGATAAGAAAACATGGATAAAATTTTATGAAACTATAGTTAAATAAAAATATTAGATTTTTGCATCTCAATAGTTTTAAGAAATCAATGAATAATTCTTAAATTATTAGGAGGTTAAATATGCTAGAAAAGTTTTCAACAAAAGCAGGATTAAACTTTGCTATGGAAAGTGATTTATATCAACAATTGATAGAAAAAAATCAATTACACAAAGCGGAAAAGTTTATAGAAACTTCAGAATTATCAAATGTTTTTTTGGGATTGGTGTTTTTTATTGTGGCTTCTTTTAGCACGAAGAATTTATGGATTATTAATTTATCTCCGGTAATTGGTTATATTGTTGGAGGATTATTGTCTTTATGTCTTTCTTTAGTTAAGTGGGATTTGTATATAGCTCTAATAAGGCTTTTTCGCTTTTTACGTGAGCACTTCATAACAGCATTATTTATCATTCTTTTCTCTATTTTTTATTTACATTATTGGTGGGTTGCAATTATTTATTTTGTTATTAATTATATTTGTAATATGATTTATACATTAATGACTGGATATGTAAAAAAGGCTGGGTTCCATAACAAGATAGCATTATATTTAATAACGAATAATTAATATAAGAACAATTATAAAGGGAGAAGAATTCCTCGTCAGAGGGATCTACCAGAGCATCATTTCACGATGTTCTGGCGTCAGAAGTCGACCTCTATAGGGAGTGTAATCACGGCAGATCGATTTCAAAATCTGCGCTCTTGCCGGACAGGCCGGTTTTCCAAATCCATGCGGCGTTTTTGGTGACTTCTTTGCGGCAGTCGGCGGTGTCGGTGAAGTTGCACACCTGCGGGAACGGGCCGACGCGGAAATCGAATTCAAGCGGGATGGTGCTCTCAACATTCACGCGCACCTTGCGCAGCCAGCGCTCATGCTCCATGCGATAAGAAATATGGCCGCTTTGGCCGTTCTGGAACACCGGGAAATCTTTGACCTCAATGGTTTCATACGTCCACGGAATGCGCGGCAGAATGCGTAGTTTTGCGCCGTTTTCAATGCCCGACATCAATGTCATGGCCTTAAGCGGCTCGGCCTCCTGCACCAAATTTCCCTCGTCGCCGGGGTTTTCCATTACGCCGAAGCGCCCGTTGCAATGGAATCCCGCCGTGTGGTCTTGCGCATTTTCGTAGGCGTCGTAGTCAAAGCACTCGTGCAAAATCCACGGGTTCATCTCATGGGAAGTTGGCTGCATCACATCGCCGTCGTAGGCGAGGCGGGCGACGCCCTCGAGCAGTTTGGTGTAGGCGTTCACATCGTCCATCAAAATGGCGGCCTGCGTCATAAACCCTTGCCCGTAACCGGTCATCGTATCGTCGTGTCGGCCGCGCATGCCCTCCCAGCAGGTGTTACTGACAAAGCCGTATTTGCGGAAGTAAATGCCCTTGCACATCTGTTCAAGAATATATTCATAGCTATTGGAATTCACCGTAGCGTGACTGCCCTGTTCGGGACTGCACAGACCGAGGTCGGAATCGAAAATAAAGGGCAATTGGCGCGTCCAGGCGTAGATGGGGAAATGGATGCTGTCCCAATCCGCATAACTATATTCACTGCCGTCGCGGCTGTCGATGCCGTTGATCCAGCACCCCTCGCGCACCGGCGAATAGCGCGAAAACGCCGCCTTGGTCTTTTCGGGCGTCCAGCTGCGCTCGCCTTCCACAAGTTTTTCGGACAATGCCTTTGTCAGTTTTTCGTGCATCTCGGTGAGTTTTTGTACCGTGGCTTTATCCCCTGCGGCCTCCGCCATGGGTTTTAAAGCAGCAAGCGCGGTTTTGATGCCGTAATTCGGGTAGACGGCATACACCACATAAGGCGTGTTGGGGTTGCCGGAGAGTTCGGATTTGCAGGGCAGCAGTCCGCCGTACGGGGAACTTTGCATCATACGGTCAATCCAGTCGATGACCGGGGCGACCCCTTGTAAAAACTCCTTTGCCAGCGCCGGTTCGCGCCCCGCGGCGAGCCAGGTGTTATAGATACCGAGCAGTATCAGCGCGTTTCCGTCGGTCTCGTAATCGCCCACCTGCGCCGGTTTTCCGGATTTTCCGGTATATCGGTCGATGATGCGCCCCCAGTGGTCGGCGTCGTTCAGCGCGGAAAGCATATAACGCGCCACGGGCAGCGCGAGTTCGGCAAAACCGAGCCGGGCGATTTCGATCAATCCGCGTCCGCTGTCACGCGACCACATCTCGTTATAATAATTGGTATAATTGTGGGGAAAAGTTGAGGTGTGCAAAAAGCCCTTTTTGTAATTCGGGTCTTGCCCCATCTCCACTTTGGTGATCAAGTCATTCACCGTCTCGGCATAAATTGCATTCATCCGGCTTGCAAAATCGCAGCCGCCGAACCGCATGGCAGGTTTCATAATTGTTCCCCCTTATAGAAACTGGATTGAATATAGCATAAAATTTACCGAATTTCAATCATAAAGCCCGACTTCTCAAAGGGAAGTCGGGCTTTAAAATGCCTAAATATCTTATTTTTTATTCAAAGTGAACAGGGCATTGACATCGAGGGTCTTTCCCTGTTTGCGGATTAAAATCGCGTGGCGTTCCCGTTTAGTGGGGTTGTCCGGGGTGGTGGCGATGTAGATGGTCGTATCCGCCATGTTCGGGAGCTTCAAGGTGAGCTGATCGCCCTCGAAGTTCCAGGTGCAGGTAAAGCTGTCGCCCGTCCAGCGTTGGATATTCGTGAAATACTTGAAACCGTTTTCGTTTTCCTTGATCGAATCGGGTGTTAAGGTTCCGTTTGCCGTAAAGTCACCGATGGCGTGGAAAATCCAGTCGATCTGGTGTTCGGCGTCGCAGTTGATCGCCGTTTTG
The DNA here is from genome assembly GCA_964612155.1 of uncultured Eubacteriales bacterium. Lineage (GTDB taxonomy): Bacteria > Bacillota > Clostridia > Oscillospirales > JAKOTC01 > DAOPZJ01. The sequence goes on from CAZTDA010000355.1 coordinate 3,072, forward strand.
TCGGTGATTTCACAGGTCTTTGCCGAGAGGTCCTTT
>CAZTDA010000356.1:0-3106 GCA_964612155.1 uncultured Eubacteriales bacterium
TGGCGATCACATAGTCGATGACTTCCTGCCTGCGCTCCTGGCAAAAGTCGATGTCAAAGTCGGGCATGCTGACGCGCTCGGGGTTCAAAAACCGCTCGAACATCAAGTTGTAACGCAGCGGATCAACGCCTGTGATGCCGAGGCAATATCCCGTCAGCGAACTCGCGCCCGAACCGCGTCCCGGCCCCACCGGAATATTGCGCGACTTGGCATAAGAGATAAAATCGGCGACGATTAAAAAATAATCGGTAAAGCCCATCTTATCGATGGTGGAGAGCTCATAGTCCAGCCGTTTTTGCGCCTCATCGCGGGTTTGCTCGTCATATCGCACCGCCAGACCCTTTTCGGCCTGGCTTCTCAGATATTCAAAATGCGTATAACCCTCGGGCACCTCAAAATGCGGCAGCTTGGTCTTGCCGAACTCAAATTCAAAGTTACACTTCTCAGCCACTTCAAGGGTGTTTGTAACGGCCTCGGGGGCAAAAGTAAACCGTTCTGCCATTTCGGCTTCGGATTTTAAATAGAACTCCTTGGTCGGGAATTCCATCGCCGACGGGTCATTAATATTGGTGTTGGTCTGAATGCAAACCAGAATCTGCTGTGCGCGCGCATCGGACTTGTCCACATAATGCACGTCATTGGTAGCCACGACTTTGATGCCGAGCCGCTTTGCAATTCGCATCACCCCGGCGTTGATGCCCTTTTGATCGGGGATTCCCTGATCCTGCATCTCGAGGTAATAGTCGTCCCCGAACACCGATTTGTACCACACCGCGGCTTCGAGTGCACCCGTAAAGTCATTCTGGCGCAGCTTTGCCGCGACCTCGCCGAACATACAAGCCGACAGCGCAACCAGCCCTTCGGCGTGCTCTTTAATCAGTTCTTTATCGATGCGCGGGCGGTTGTAAAACCCCTCCATCCACCCCTTGGAGATCATATAAATCAAATTTTGATAACCGATTTCATTTTTACAAAGTAAAATCAAATGCTGTGAATTCTCCTCGGTCTTCTGCTTGTCCGACCTCGCCCTCGGTGCGACATAGGCCTCACAGCCGATGATCGGTTTGATCCCGGCGGCCTTTGCGGCTTTAAAAAACTCAACCGCCCCGAACATATTGCCGTGGTCGGTCACGGCGACGGCGGTTTGCCCCAGTTCTTCGCAGCGTTTTAACAGCTTGCCGATGCGGCATGCGCCGTCAAGCAAACTGTATTCGCTGTGCAGATGCAAATGGACAAACTGAGAACTCACAATACGTCGCCCTCCTTTACCGCCAGGTCTTCGGCAAGTTTCACAATCTTGGTCAGTCGATGGTTGACTCCGCTGCGCCCCAACCCCAACAAAACGCCGAGTTCGGCGAGGGAGGAATCGTCATTTTCAACACGCGCCAAAGCCGTGCCGCGCAACTCCGCAGGCAGATAATCAATGCCGCGCTTTTCAATCATGTATTTGATTGCCGCGATTTGCCTTGCGGCGGCTTCCCGCGATTTCCCCAAATTCGCTGCATCAAAGTTCATCTGGCGGTTCAAATTGTTTGAGATATCCCGCCGGATACGCAGATTGGAGAGTTCAAACATCGCCTCGGTGTCTCCGAGTGCAGCCAGCAAATATTCGATCTGCTCGCCGTCTTTGAAATACACCGCCCATTTTTCTCCGCGCTTGGTCATGAGCGGGTGAAACTCCAAAGTCTCCAGCAAACGGAACAACTCTCCCGCCGCCCGCTCGGTCAACCCCGAAAACTCCAGATGAAAATCCCGTGCGGGGTCTGCCGCAAGCCCGGTTGCAATAAACGCCCCGCGCAAAAAATGCTGCGCTGCTTCGGGATGATGAAACAGCGCCCCGTCCAGAGCGCCGTTTTCGTCAAACGCACAAAACACCTTGAAAATATCGGTTCTCGACTGTTCGGCGGGCTTTGCAAAATCCACCGTGTTCAACGCCCGCATCGGGTCGGCGGTACGCGCCGTCTTGGGAGACCGCGCCGGTTTCAGATGATATTTCCGCCGTTCCGATGAATATTGCCCATTAGCGTGTAGTCCGGTCGAACGCAATTCCACCGGTAAAACCTGTCCCGTCTCACGTTCAAAAATCTCCCCGAGCGCAATCACCGCCCCGGGGATTTCGGTTCGCAACAAATATTTCTTTAAATTTTGCCGTCCCGCATGCAAAAACAACAGTCCGCTGCCAAACGCCCGTCCGTACGGCGCAGGCGTCGGCAATTCGCAGAGCTTGGTTTTTACCTCATTGCAAAACGACATCTGATTTTTACCCCAAAAACTTGATCTCACAGACGAGATCAACCCCGTTGCGGCGCTTGATCTCGTCCTGAACCAACGCGATCAGCGCTTTTACATCCTTCGCGGTCGCGCCGCCGATGTTGATGATAAATCCGGCATGCTTTTCGCTGATCTGCGCTCCGCCGATGCACTTCCCTTTTAACCCGGCTTGCTCGATTAACGCACCGGTGTAAAAACCCGGCGGCCTCATAAACACACTGCCCGCGCTCGGATAATTCAACGGCTGCTTGTCACTGCGACAGCGTGCAATCTCTGCCATTTTCGCCGCGATTTCACAGCCGTCTCCCGGCGTAAGTTCAAACTTCGCCCATAATATCAATAAGTCCTTGTCAGTAAAAAAGCTGTGCCGGTAGCCAAATTCGCATTCATCTTTCTTCAACGTTTTTAACTCGCCGTCGGCGCCGCAGTAACCGACCTCGGTCACCACGTCTTTCAGCTCTCCGCCGTAGGCCCCCGCGTTCATATAGACCCCGCCGCCCACGCTGCCCGGAATTCCGAACGCAAATTCCAACCCGGACAGGTGATTGGCCTGCGCAAACCGGCAAAGCCCGGTCAGTGAGCCGCCCGCCTGCGCCGTAATCACATTGCCGTCAACCGTCAAATCGCCCATCTTTTCGCCGATTTTAATCACGACACCGTCATATCCCTGGTCCGAGACCAACAAATCGCTGCCGCGCCCCATAATTGTGTGCAAGATTCCGTTTCGGGTACAAAAACCAAGTAACGCGGCTGCCTTTTCGGGCGTATCGGGTTCTGCGAACAATGCGGCAGGGCCGCCGATGCGAAAACTGGTGTGTTCGCTCAGCGGCTCGTT
>CAZTDA010000357.1:0-3100 GCA_964612155.1 uncultured Eubacteriales bacterium
CCTGCGAGATCGTTTCGGTTCACATAATTTGATTTTTCGGCTAAAGATGCCGGATCATCATAGGTGATAAAGACAGAGCCGTTAAACAGGGTCGGGACTTTTGCGTCCGAATCATCATATTTGATATAAGCCGAATTGCTTAAATATCCCGATACGATATTGTCGTAGGTGATCGACTTGCCGCTTGAATAACGTTGATAAAGACCGTTATTGGTATTGGTGACACCGCTGTACATATAGCCGTAAAACGGAACGCCGAGAACGAGTTTCGAGGACGGAAATCCCGCCGCAATCCACGCTTTAACGCAGGAATCGACACTGACTTTATACTGCGGGGAAGCTGCGGTCGGCGTATATAAGGGGGCATTAAAATCGGTGCAGATATCCCAAGGGCCGTGAAGGTCATAGGTCATGACGATGGCATAATCCAGAGAGCCGCCGATGAGGTTGAGCTCGGTGTTTTTGATGTATGTATTGCCCGCACCGCCTGCGATGGATAAGAGATAGTGTTTGCCGTCCGCCGCACCCTGTGCATCTAATTTTTCTCTCAACTTGGCCAGCAGCAGAGTGAAGTTGGTCTTATCCTCCGGGCGATAAGTGTTGGTGGACAACCCTCCGCTGACGGGATATTCCCAGTCGATATCCGCGCCGTCGAAATTGTATTGCTTTATAAACGAGACCACGCTGTTCGCAAATGCGGTTCGGCTGGTATCGGTCAGCGCGGCATCGGAGAATTTATTGGAATAGGTCCATCCGCCGACGGAAATCAAGGTTTTCAAGTGGGGATTCGCCGTTTTGAGCTGATTGAGTTTGGCGAAATTGGTGAGGTCGACAGACGGGTCACCGAGAGCGATTTTTAAATCGTCCCCGATTTTGGCAAAGGCATAATTGACATGGGTGAGCTTTGGAGCAGGAATATCCAGCGGGGTATATCCGCTGTATGCCGACCAACTTGCATAATAGCCCGCGACGATTTTAGCGGGGATTACAGCAGACGATTCGGAGGAAATCACCGGGGGTTCGCAAGAAGCCACCGGAGGTACGGAAGAGACAGGAGAAGGCACAGAGGAAGGCGAAGATGGTGCCGAAGTAACTGAAGACGATGCCGAGGAAATGACGGGCACAGAGGAAGACGAGGGCGGTACGGAAGAAACCGCGGAAGAAGTGACGGACGGAGTTGAGATAATAACGGTGACGGTGTTGCTGATCGGAGAAATGTTTCCGCTGTAATCTTTGGCTCTGACATAAAACGAATAGGTCACGGAGCGAGAGAGACCCGTTGCCGTAAAAGTTGCGGTTCGAACCGAGGCGATGTTAATACCGTCTTTGTAAATCAGATAGGAGGCGACTCCTTTGGCATCATAAGAGGCTGCCCAGGTGAGAACCACCGAAGTTTCGTTGATTTGAACCGCTGCTAAGTTGGTCGGAGATGTCGGCGGGACAGTATCTGCTTTTTTGTTCGTTTTTGCCGAAAAATCTCCTGTATACAGCGTCAACAGCAACGCGGCTATGAGAAAGGAGCAAAGTGATTTTATGTATTTCGATTTTTTCACGCGTTGATCTCCCTCTTTCCTTATTAATTGTTTTAAGTATATTGGACGAAAAGAGGCGAATCAATGGTGAAATATTGGCAGATAAATGTAGCATTGGTTCCGGGTTCCTGTTTTAGTAAAAACGGGCTATGTATAAAGTTCGCCCATATTGGTGTGAAGTCTATACTCTTGCGAATCGCGGTTCGCAAAAGCAAATTTGCACATAGAGAAGAGTGCCCATATGCAAATATCCCCTCGGTAACAACCGATTTATTGTTTCATATAATTGAAACGGATACATTTAAATCCACGCGACGAAGGAGTTTAATTATGAAATATAAGGTGGCGGTTTACAGCCATAATCTTTATGCCGGCGATATTATATGGGGATTTAACGCGGCGGGTTGTGAAGTAAAAAATATCAGGCCGAATTCACCGGATCATTTTGATAACCTGATGGGGGAAATGAATCCGGATTTATTGGTGCTCTCTTCTTCTATGGATTTTTTTCAGCGCAGTATGCTGAGATATATCGGCTCCAGGAATTCGCCGAACTATAAATGCGTATGTTGGGATACCGAAGGAATCGGTCAGTATATTGTACAGATGACATCCTTTGAAGCATTGAAACCCGATTTGGTGTTTTCAATTTGTCCTGAAATGCTTGAAAAGCTGAAAAGCAAAAACATCCTTGTGCGCAGCTTGATTTTGCCTATAATCCCGCAATTCATTATCCCAAAACAGCTCCGGAGAATGAAAATCATCATATCAGTTTGGTCGGCAACGCCTGGTGGTGGTATGCAAATGCTTATCCAAATCATTTTCGATACAGCAAAGCGATGCCGATTTTACTAAAGCCACTCATTGAAAACGATTATAAAATCGATTTTTACGGTACTTTTGAATATAAACCGGTGATTAAAAAGTTTTTGAATCTTGATGTGCCGAATGATTGGTTTAAAGGCGTGGTCGCCTATGAAAAGACCTGCGATATTTATAATAATTCCTTTGTGAATATCATTACTCAGAACCATGATTTAACGATCACCAGACGCACCTTTGAGATTTTAGGATCGGGCGGGTTCGGACTTTCCTGCTACAATTCCGCCGTGAAAAAACTGCTGGGCGACAGCGGCGGATTGGCAATTTCAAGTTCTGCCGAGGAGACGTTGGATTTGATAAAATATTATACCGATCACCCGGATGCGTATAAAAAGGTGCGTGAAAATGCGGTGATCAGTGTGCAAAAACACACTTATAAAGAAAGAGCGGAAGAGATTTTGAATCAGACATTTCCGCAGGTGGGGTAGTGAGCAGGGAGCGGTATGACTACAGCTCACTGAGTCTACTTATAGCCGCAAAGTGAATTTAAATTCGCTTTTTGCTGTGTCAGCAATTTTGTTTATAAAGGGAATATAGCTGAAAAACCTGCATTTTTGTGGTCGTGAGTGAAACGCCTACAGGCAGGCGTTCGGAGTTCGAAAGGTTCGAACCTCCAGTTCGGGCAATAAAACAGAGAGGGCACATTTAGCGCCCTCTCTGTTTTATTGGTCGGAGTGACAGGATTC
>CAZTDA010000358.1:0-3096 GCA_964612155.1 uncultured Eubacteriales bacterium
AACAGCAATTTGGAGGAATTTATACAAAAAATCAATGAGTTGGGAATTCAGGTTTACGTTGTAACTTGGTGGTGCTATGTAAATCCGAATGAAAAGAATGAGACAGGATGCCCACATGGAATGGGAGGACCATACTCCGAATATTACGATGGTTGGTTCAGTGAATTGCAAAATCATGCTTATAAATTAGAGAACAAAACAATTAAAAGAGTAATGAGAAGATACGACAAAGAATTAATTATCGATTTGAATATGAAAACATTCAATGAAATTAAAGAATTGTTGAAAAAACCTTTTAAATACACGCCAACTGAATATATTGAAGGAAATAAGTGCGTTATTCCGGCTTTGTGGTTCTTTATACCAGATTCATGGAGAAAGCAGCGCCAAAATGCCGCTTGGACGATGCCGATGTGAACAAAGCGGCTTCACGAATTTTGGCCAATCATATCAAAGCGCTTTGAGAATTGGTTAAATAATAATGATAATTAAAAATTCGGGCGGAATTATTTGACTTCCGCCCGATTTTTGCTTTTTTGAATACGCGTTTGGATTCGGAAAACACTATCTTGACGAATTACGTCAAGAAAACCCTTAGGAGTGTAATTTTTTATGAATCCTTTTGAATTAAAACCAAACGCCGTTGAAGACGGCATTATGGATTGGGCGACCATTTATCCCGCGCCCTATTGCAAAATGACGGTCGATCCGTATACAAAACTCCGCATCATTTTAATGAACGGCATCGAAGTGGAAGCGGTCATGTTCAAGCACCAGTTCCACCGTCACTGCCAAAACGAAGACCTGCGCCGAGAAGTCGCAATGACACGCCGCGTCGAACAGCAGCAGCAAAAGATCATCAACTGGCTCAAACCGCTCGATGAGACCCAACTCGAGACCACCATCGGCTATGAGCATGTCGCGGTCGATCTGACCGCGTGGCTGGCGCAAAACGAACCCGACACCTATGTCAAACAGGCGCTCGATTTCGCTCTGCTCGAGGATTTTGACCACCTCTACCGTTATTCCAATCTGCTTGATCTCGACTCCCAAATTCCGGCGCAAAATCTGGTCAAGAGCTATGTCGACATCACGCCCGGGCGCCCGACCATCGCCGAACATCGCCACCCGTTCGACTCGGTCAAATACAGCGTCGATTTCAAAAAAGCCGATGTGCGCACGATGTTAAACACTTTGATCATCACCGCCGGCGAACAGCAGACGATGAACTTTTATATGAACATCGGCAACACCTATTATAACGACCTCGGACGGCAGCTTTATCAGGAAATCGGCATGATTGAAGAGCAGCATGTCACGCATTACGGCTCTCTGCTTGACCCCAATGCCACTTGGCTTGAAAGCGCGCTGCTGCACGAATATGTCGAGTGCTATCTGTATTATTCTTTCTCGGAATATGAGACCGACACCTCGGTCAAGGCGCTGTGGAACATGTTTTTCGATCAGGAGGTCGCCCATCTGCACCGCACGGTCGAACTGCTCAAAAAGTATGAGGGAAAGGACTGGCAGCAGGTCATCCCGGACGGCGAATTCCCGAAGCTGCTCGAATTCCACGACACCAAGGATTATGTTCGTCAGGTATTAGGCAGCCAGATCCTGCTCACAGCGAAAAAAGAGCAGTATGAAAACGTCAACGCGTTGCCGGTCAATTACGACTATTTCTGGTATCAGGACCGCGTGAATCACGATGTCTGCAACGTGGCAAGCCACAAAGTCGTCGCCGATCACCAACAGCAATATCAGGTCGACTACCGCGCAGAGTGCAAGCAAAATCCGGTCGTTGAACTCACCGACCGCCAGCATGACAACACCGATATCGCCCGCAAACAGACGGCAGGCGTTGGCGGTTCGAAATAGGAGTAAAACAATAAAATTATGGGAATCTCAACTTCCGTTATCGATAAATATCAGACCTGTATCGATGCCTGCAACAAATGCGCACAGGCCTGTAAGGAATGTCAAGTCGCATGTCTGAAGGAACCCGATGTCAAAAACCGTCTCAAGTGCATTGGAATTCTTTCGGAATGCGCCTGCTTATGCACCGAAGCATCGTCATTCATGGCGACGGACGCCAAATATGCCAAAGATGTGTGTAAGCTCTGCGCCACGGTCTGCGAGGACTGCGCCAACGAGTGCGGCATGTTTAAAGACGACCACTGCATCAAGTGCGCCAGCGAATGCCGTTCCTGCGGCGACGCCTGCGCTGCAATGTCGAAGTAATGCCGGGTGACGCGGTTCCGTTTCATTGCGTCCGTAGGGGCGATTCGCAATCGCCCGAACATCTTTGCTATCTTGTGAGCGCTTAAAACGGGCTGTACCCGAATGCCCCCGCTTGTGGGCGATTACAACGGGCCGCGCTTGTATCGCCCCTACACGTCGTAGGCTCCAATAAAAATGCGGCGGGGTAACGCCCCGCCGCACTACATATGGTTTTTATTTCTCCACCCGCACGATGTTGGGATCGGTGAAAATGTCGTATTCGTCGTAGCTCGTTGTCGAGAATTCCGAAATCACCGCGCCGGTTTTGCCCGAAGCAAACCAGTGCTTGGTGTTGGGATAAAGGGTATATTGCTGACCGGGCAGCAACTTGATTTCGTGCCAGACGGTCATGTGTGATTTGTACTTTTCGGGCGGCACAAACCCCGGATTATCGGTCGGCTCGCCCTCGACATAGAGATACACTTCGCCGAAACGGCAGCGGAAGGTTTCTTCCTTGCCTTCGTAGTGAATCTCCTGCATCGGTACATGACGGTGTTCGGGGCAGATTTGACCCGGCAGCAGCACCATCTCTTTGGCGCAGCACTTTTTGGTGTTGACATAGGTAACGATCTCGAGTCCGATGGTGCGGATGTCGTTCAGACCGAAGTCGGCGACCTCAAGGTTTTCTTTTTCCGCGTCGGTCAAAACAATGTTCGCCGCCGCATAAAACTCAAGGGCCTCATTGCGGATCAGTTCACGTGTAATTTTATCCATTGCGTTTTCTCTCCTCGATAAATTTTTCGGTCTCTGCTGCGGTTTTAATTCCGGCGGTCGCGCCGACGGCGGTCACGCTGCACGCGCCCACGCCGTTTGCGA
>CAZTDA010000359.1:0-3085 GCA_964612155.1 uncultured Eubacteriales bacterium
ACTGTATTTTTCAGGGATTAAGCGATCAAAAAACGGCTCGAAAAATATCGCAAAATATATTGACATTGATATGGGAAATATGTATATTAGAACTTGCACGGTCCGCGGATGCTTTGTCTGGAACAAGCGAGGCAACGCCGGGCTGATTTTTTAACGATTTGGGGGATGATAGATGTCAAACGAACTTATCCGCCTGTCGGATGTCACAATGGTATTCGACGGCGAAGAGGTTTTGAAAGCCATCAATCTGTCAATCAACAGCAAAGAATTTATTACATTTTTAGGCCCGAGCGGCTGCGGAAAAACCACGACGCTGAGAATTATCGGCGGGTTTTTGTCGCCGCATTCGGGCTTGGTTTATTTTGACGGAAAAGACATCACGAACCTGCCTCCATATAAACGACCTTTGAACACCGTATTTCAAAAATATGCCCTGTTTCCCCATCTGGATGTATTTGAAAATGTCGCTTTCGGACTCCGACTTCAAAAGCTGCCCGAAAAAGAAATCCGCGAGCGGGTGTTTGCGATACTGGAACTTGTGAATTTACACGGGTTTGAACGCCGCAACAGCAGTTTGCTCTCCGGCGGACAACAACAGCGTGTGGCCATTGCCCGTGCTCTGGTTTGCCGTCCCCGTGTGCTGCTGCTCGACGAACCGCTCGGTGCGCTTGATTTGCGGCTGCGCAAAGATATGCAATCCGAACTCAAACGCATTCAACAACAACTCGGAATCACATTTATCTATGTCACGCACGATCAGGAAGAAGCTCTTACCATGAGCGACCGCGTGGTGGTGATGGATTGCGGAAAAATTTTGCAAATCGGTTCGCCCGAAGATATTTACAACGAACCTGCAAATGCTTTTGTCGCCGACTTTATCGGCGAATCCAATATCATCGACGGTGTGATGCTCGATGACCATCTGGTGGAATTCTGCGGAAGAAAATTTGAATGTTTGGACTCCGGCTTCGGTCAGAATACGCCGGTTGACGTCGTTATCCGTCCTGAGGATATTGATATTATCCCGTTCGAAAAAGGACATATCAAAGGGGTCGTTTCTTCCGTCACTTTCAAGGGCGTTCATTACGAATTTATCGTCGATGTCAGCGGTTATAAATGGATGATCCAATCCACCGACTATCTTGCGATGGGTACCGAAGTCGCCTTCGTCATTGAGCCCGATGCTATCCACATCATGCAAAAGAGCGAATACTCCGGTAAGTTCGGCGACTATTCGTCATTCAGCGCACAATATGACAAGGAGAGCGAAGCAGACAAAATAACGGAGGATGAACAAGATGAAGAGGGCTAAGCTGCTTGCAGCGCCCTACATTCTTTGGATGGCGCTGTTCACAATTATCCCGCTCGCCGTTGTCTTTTATTTTGCTTTTACCGATAACGCCACCGGGCAGTTTACGTTCGGCAATATCATTGCCCTTAAACAATATCTGCCTACTTTTGCCGACTCGCTTTGGCTTGCCATTGTCTCGGCGGCATGCTGTTTGGTCATCGGTTATCCGGTGGCCTATGCGATTGCGCACTCCAGCCCGTCCAGACAGCGCATTTTGACGCTGCTGTTATTGTTGCCGATGTGTACCAGCTTTTTGCTGCGCACGCTCGCGCTTGTCTCGATGCTTGAGGATACCGGCGTCATCAACCAGCTGCTCGGGTTGGTCGGGATCGGACCTGTCACATTGCTGCGCACGCCGACCGCCGTGATATTCGGTATGGTATATAACTACCTGCCCTACATGATTTTACCGCTGTACAGCGTTTTGGTCAAAATCAACCCCGGACTTGTCGAAGCCGCACAGGATCTCGGATGCAACGGCTTTCAGGTTCTTTCAAAGGTCTATCTTCCGCTGTCGGTTCCGGGAATCATCTCGGGTGTGACAATGGTTTTTGTCCCCGCAGTCAGCACTTTTTATATCTCTAAAAAGCTCGGAGGCACCGGCACTGCCATGATCGGCGATGTCATTGAGAGCCAATTTAAAGCTTCATATAACTTTAATGTGGGTGCTGCGATGTCCCTGTGCCTGATGATCATTGTCTTCATCTGCATGGGCATTATGAACAAATTCACGGACAATGATGAGGTGACGCTGGTATGAAACGATTCAGTAAGGTCTTTACCGTCATTGTCTTTATCGTGCTGTATGCACCGATTTTGCTTCTGGTGGTCGCATCGTTTAATTCCGGCAAGGATATTGCGGTATTTAAGAATTTCACGTTTTATAACTATTTGGAACTGTTTAAAGACGATACCCTGCTGCGGCTGTTGCTGAACTCCGTGATTATCGCCGTGCTGTCTTCCCTGCTGGCCACCGTCATCGGCACAGCGGCTTCCATCGGCATCGAAAAGATGGGTAAACGGGCGAAATCGGCCATTTTAACAGCGACCAATATCCCGATGACAAACCCCGAAATTGTGACCGGTATCTCTTTGGCACTGTTGTTCGCTTTTGCGGGCCGTATGGTCGCAAATAATAATATCCTTGGCTTTGGCACCCTGCTGATTGCGCACATCACATTCAATTTGCCCTATGTCATATTGTCGGTAATTCCCAAACTGCGGCAATTGAATCCCAATCTCAACGAAGCCGCGCTCGATCTCGGATGTACGCCGATTCAATCGTTTTTAAAGGTCATTCTGCCCGAGATTATGCCCGGCATTATCACCGGTTCAATGATGGCATTTACGATGAGCTTGGACGATTTCGTGATTTCCTATTTTGTCTACGGACCGTCGTATACCACATTGCCGATTGAAATTTACAGCTATACCAAAAAGCCGCTTCCGCCGAAAATCTATGCGCTGTTCACCATCATTTTCCTTGCAATTGTGCTGGTAATGGCGGGAATGACTATTTTACAAAGTCACGACGACAAGAAAAAACAACGGCTTGATACGCCGATTGCGCCTAATATGCAATAATTCATACTATTAAATTATCGGAGGTTTGAGAAATGAAAAAGTTCTTCGCGCTCGCAATGTCCCTGTTCCTGTTGGTCGGTTTGACACTGCCTGTTTTTGCAACGGATGGCGCTGTTCCGCTGACGGGTGAATCCATCAACGTCTACAACT
>CAZTDA010000360.1:0-3060 GCA_964612155.1 uncultured Eubacteriales bacterium
ACGCTTGCGGATATGGACAATAAAATCCCCGAGGCCGAGGCGTGGTTTGCCGAACTGATAAAACAACTGGAGGAACAAAATGGTTGACGAAATTAAAAAAGCCGCTCTTGAAAGCAGTGTGAAACTCGAAGTAATCCCGTTTGAAAGAATGATAGAACTGAAAGCAGACATCGACAAAGTTGCTTCCGAAAATGCGATCAACGGGTTTCAAAAATGGATTATCGAGCAAAAATATGTCTATATCCCGGAGGTCGATTTCGAGGCCAAGTCCGTTGTCGTCGCAGTTTGGCCGCAAAGGGTCGTCAATTTGGTTTTTAATGATCAAGGAAAAACGGTTTCCTGCATTGCGGATGACGGCTTTTTACATACGACCGAACGGGACGACGCTTTAAAAGCGCTCTTTGAACAGCACGGCTTTCATCTCAAGCCCTTTTCATGGATGCCGCAAAAAAGGCTTGCGGTCTGCGCGGGTTTATGCGAATACGGCCGAAACAACATCACCTATTGCGGCGAATGGGGCAGCTTTATTAAACTGAATTCTTATGCGACCGACCTGCCCGCCGAGGACTATTTTTGGCGCAAGGTCGTAACCATGGATTTGTGCGATACCTGCGGAAAGTGCATTGCAAATTGCCCGACCAAAGCCATATTGCCCAATCGATTCTTAATCGATAACGAGATCTGCCTTGCTTGTTTAAATGCTCGTGACGACAAGGAGATTCCCGACTGGGTACCGAAAATAGCACACCACCGGCTGATCGAGTGCACCAAATGCATGGATATTTGCCCGATGAATCAGAAACACCTTGCAAATCTTGAGGAAATCGAGTTTTCGAAAAAAGAGACCGAGACCATGCTCGGCAGTGCTTCTTTTCAAGAGTTTCCCGATGTGATAAAAGAAAAACTCCGGATTTACAACAACGGCGACGTATTAAAGTGCATTCCGCGCAATTTACGGTTGATGCTGGATAACGCGTGAGGAAAAAGAATGAATCAGATCGATGTCGTTGATTTTCTGCAAGAACACTACTCCATCAAAGCCGATGCGCTCGAACTTGTCCGCGAGGGCGGCAGCACCGCATATGTCGTCACGGCAGGTAACCGAAAATGCTTTCTGCGCATCGTCAAGCCAGCGTTCTTAGACACTGCGGCAGCTGCTGTCGATATTCAATATTATTTACAAAATCAAGGCTTTCCGGTTCCGCCCATTCACCCCGCCGATGACGGCTCACCGTGTGTGCAATGGCGCATTTCGGATGAAAAGCGACTTTTCGTGCTGTATGAATATATCGAGGGCTCCGAATGCGAACCGGACCAAGACACGGAGGCAATCGGCGAGCTACTCGGAAAGCTGCATAAGATCATGAGGAATTACCCCGGTCGGCTTGTAAAACACGATAAGCCGTTTTTCATTGATCGGTACATCGACATTCTGCGCCGCAAGCAATATCCCAAAGCGGACGAATTTGCGGCATACGGTGACGCGGTCTGGGAAAGGGTCAAAAACCTGCCGCGCAGTTATTGCCACGGAGATATGTATCGGGGTAACATCCACAAGACACCCGACGGAAAACTCTATGTGCTGGATTTTGACACCTCGTGCGAGGCCTTTCCGGTCTATGACCCGGTACTGATCTGCAACCGCACGCACTATTTTCAATTCGACCCGGAGGGATATGAAAAGTCCAAAGCGGTCTTTACGCGCTTTCTGCCGCCGTATTTAAAATACAGCCCGCTCAATCAAGCCGAGATTAAGGCTTTTTTTGATTTGATTGCCATCTATCACTTTCAAGTGCAGGCGACAGTCATCGAAATCAACGGCCTCGACTGTGTGGACGCGGCTTTTCTCGATCGGCAATATGACTGGCTCTGCCGCTGGCGAGAGCAATGCGAGAACAAAAAGCTCGCTTTTTAATTGAAGTTAAAGAAGTTTCCCCTCAATACGATAACTGCCGCAAACCAGTTCTAAAACCGGTTTGCCGTTTTCGCTGCGAACCAAAACACCCTCGGCTTCTTCGGCTTTGACACCGCCCTCGGTCAGATCGCGGCAATCGGGCAAATACAGCGTTGCGCGGCAGGAGGACGGGATGTCCAACTCGACGGTGAATGCGCCGTTTGCGATATGCCAACGGCAGCCGACCGTGCCGCGCACTGTCGAGACCTCGCAGCGCGCGCCCGAAAGTCCCGAGGTCAGCGCAGGCCTGGCGATGATGTGCGCATACCCCGGTTCTGTTTCGTCGGCGCTGATTCCGGCGATGTACTTATAGAAAAATGCGGAGAGATCGCTGAACATATGGTGGTTGTGCGAACCGCCGCCGTTCCAGGTCTCCCAGAGGGTGTTGGCATTCAACTCGACCCAGCGGCGAATACTCGGAAAATCCGGCTGCAGCAGCATGCTGATACCGGCATGACCCAGTCCCGCCGCACCCAGTGTATGCATGACCGCTTTGTTGCCCAAAACGCCGAAATCGAGATGGCCGTTTTGCTCGTTAATTTGCATCAGCAGTCGGGCGTATAAGCCGGGAAGCTCCTCCGGTTCGGCAAAACCGTGATAAATCATCACCCCGGTCGCGGTCTGGCAGTTTCCTCTGACCAGATCGTTTTTCGGGTCGAAAAACGTATCCCGAAAGGCCTTTTTAATTTCCTTAGCGCGCTTTTGATAATGCAGGGCGTCGCGCTTGTTGCCTAAAATCTCCGCCATTTGCGCTAACCGCCTTGCCGCCGTGTGATAATAAGCCGTGTCGGTGACTTCGGTGGGGCACTTAAACTTGCTCATATTGACCGTGACGGCTTCACCCTCGAACGGCGGGCACCAGTCGCCGAGGCCGTAATGCACAATATCATCCGTCGCCATGCGCTCCATAAAAGCAAAGTGTTTTTGGATGGCTTCATAGTTTTCTTCAAGTACTTGTTTATCGCCGGAGGCAACATACAGATTCCACGGGATGTCGACGATTGCGGATGACCAGTCGGGGCCGTTCATGCTGTTATAACCCCAGCCCGCTGTCGGAGTGATGCATGGGATCGCACCGTCGAGGCGCTGTGCGCGGCGGATGTCCC
>CAZTDA010000361.1:0-3008 GCA_964612155.1 uncultured Eubacteriales bacterium
GAGCTGACTTCAGAGACAACAGACGAAATCACAGAAGAGGCCTCTGACGAAGATTTGGGTGCGGTACAGCCGGCAAATCCGATTGCCGCGAGAACGATGACTACAAGGATTGCGAGATACTTTTTCATAGATGCTTGTCCTTTCGGTATGTAAAAAAAATTATGCCACTTGCTTCAAAGCGCGCATCATACTTGAAAGATGCCGCTGAAGGAGAGTGTCGGCTGATAGTGTACACCCATTTTACAAAAATGCAATAGCGTATTTACAGAGAATTTACACTGTAATTGCACAACCACTTTGTGCACTGTATCCAAAACATACGAATTATCTACTTTAACTTGACATATACAGCACGCGTTATATAATTATGTACAGTCCTTTTACAGATAAGGAGATCAATGAGTTATGAGTTTTGTATTATCATGTTTCGCGGACGAAATCGACAGCGATCTCTCGGTACAGATTCGGGAGATGAAGAAAAACAGCATCGGGCACCTTGAACTGCGGGGCGTCGACGGCAAAAACGTCGCCGAATACACCGCACAGGAATTGCGTGAAATTAAAAAGCGCCTTGATGCCGCCGACATCCGGGTTTCTGCAATCGGCTCTCCGATCGGGAAGATCGGCATTAACGACGATTTTACACCGCATCTTGCGGTTTTTGAGCGGATGCTCGACACCGCCCGCATTATGGGGGCGCGCTACCTCCGAATTTTCAGCTTTTATATGCCCAAGGACGAAGACCCGCAGGGGTATTTTGAACCTGTCTGTGAACGGTTGGAGCAGTTTAAAGCGAGAGCGAAAGCGTTGAATTTGGTGTTGCTGCACGAAAACGAAAAGGGAATTTTCGGCGATATCGCACCGCGCTGCAAGCAGTTGATGGATCGGCTTGGGGACGAGACCTTTAAAATGACATTTGACCCCGCCAATTTTGTGCAATGCGGACAGCCGGTAATGCAGGCCTACCGCATGCTCTCCGAGTATATCGAATATGTCCATATCAAAGACGCCAAATTTTCCGACGCAAGTGTCGTACCTGCGGGCTACGGCGACGGCGAGATCGAAGCACTTCTCACTGAGCTTGACCAAAACGGTTATGACGGATTTTTGACGCTTGAACCGCATTTGGGCGATTTCAAGGGCTTTTCCGTGCTGGAACAAGGAGAAGAGAAATTGGAATTTGACCGCAACATGGATGCAATCGGGCGTTTTGAACTCGCGGTCAACTGCCTTCGAGATATCATGAAAAAAATGTAGGGGCGGATATCTCCGCCCAAAGGATGTATATCATGAATAACAAGATTAAACTCTGTGTGACCGGCTTCGGCAATATCGGGACACTCCATTGCAAACGCATTGCCGACGGGATCACAAAAGGTGTGGAACTCGCCGCCATCTGCGACAATAACCCGGAGAAGCTTGAAGCCGCAAAAAAGCAATACGGCGAAAGCGTGAAATATTTTGAAAGCGTCGAGCAAGCTATTGCTTCCCAGGCGTTTGACAGTATGTTGGTGGCAACTCAGCATTATGCGCACCCCGAAATCACAATCAAAGCGCTCGAAGGCGGCTTGAATGTGCTGTGCGAAAAACCGATCTGCGTCTATACCTCAGCAGCGCGCAAGATGAACGAAGCGGCCCAAAAGAGCGGCAAGGTCTTCGGCATCATGTATAACCAGCGTACGAATCCGCTGTATCAAAAACTGCGTGAAATGATTATGACCGGAGAACTCGGTGAGATTCGCCGTGTGATCTGGATCATCACCAACTGGTATCGTTCCCAGAGTTATTACAATTCCGGCGGATGGCGCGCGACTTGGGGCGGCGAGGGCGGCGGCGTGCTGCTGAACCAAGACCCCCACCAGCTCGACCTGTGGCAGTGGCTGTGCGGTATGCCCAAACGCATCCATGCGCATGCCTATAACGGCAGACACCGAGATATCGAAGTCGAAAACGATGTCACCGCGTTTGCCGAATACGAGAGCGGCGCAACCGGTCTTTTCGTAACTTCTACTTTCGAGACCCCGGGTACCAATCGGCTCGAAATTTCTGCCGATAACGGTAAAGTGGTTTTGGAAAACGATAAATTGATTTTCACCAAAAATGCGATCAGCGAGACCGAATGGAACCGCACCTGGAAAAACGGTTTCGGCGAACCCGAGCACGAGGTGATTGAGATCACAGCGCCCGAGATCGAAGATTGCCATCTGGGTCACGCCGGAATCCTGACCGATTTCGCCTCTGCGGTGCTGAACGGCACACCGCTGCTTGCCCCCGGTATCGAGGGTATACGCGGGTTGTCCATCTCAAACGCA
The DNA here is from genome assembly GCA_964612155.1 of uncultured Eubacteriales bacterium. Lineage (GTDB taxonomy): Bacteria > Bacillota > Clostridia > Oscillospirales > JAKOTC01 > DAOPZJ01. The sequence continues at coordinate 2,313 of CAZTDA010000361.1, forward strand.
ATCCACCTGTCTGCTTGGACGGGCGAATGGGTCGAGCCGGAACAGATCGACGAAAAGCGCTTTGAGACACTGCTTGCCGAAAAAATTAAGAACTCGACCGTGACCAAAGACAACAACGGTATGACCTTGAACACCGAGGGCACGTTTTGAGAATGTAAACATCATGGGGGTAAAAATGGAAGTCAGGAAGTATAACGAGAGTGATTTACAAGCTATCGAACGTATTAATAACTTCGCTGCGATTCAAATCATGTACCATAAGGGAATATCAAAAGATAGTATTACATGTGTCTTTAACGACGATGAACTCGTTGGTTTTAGTTTCTTAATATTAGATGAAAGTGTTGGAATCAAAGGAAAACAAAAAATCAGTATCTCAACATATTTATGCGCCCAATACCAAGAGAGCGTTGAAATAGACAGCATGTTGACAGACGAACTAATAAAATACTTTCATGAATTAAAAAGAAAAAATCTTGAAAGATCAATGTGTATTCGAGTTTGCTGTGAAACAGATGAAATCGATAATATGCAATTTTTCCTAGAAAAAGGGTTTAGCTTGTCCGGTGTTATTCCTGTCTTAAAGTATGATTTAACACAAAATACAAAGCATTATGATTTACCAAAGGATATTACGATACAGAAATTGACGTTCACAGCAAAAACCATAAAAGCTTATCTTGATGCCGATTATGA
>CAZTDA010000362.1:0-2985 GCA_964612155.1 uncultured Eubacteriales bacterium
TGGTGATATACTAATTATTTTCGTGTTTGATTTGTAAGCTACTTCACTGTATTGATTGATTAATCGAATATGAGTATAAGGAATGTAAACGAAAAGCGCCGGATATCCAAGACTTTTTAATCTTATGCTAATCTCAAAAAAGCAGTAGATACCTTTATCGTATAGGACAGTTTAACACATTCACCCCGCCTTCGGCGGGGTGAATGTGTTCTTGCTTTATAACCGCCGCAAAGCGGCGGTTATAAAGCGGTTTGTTTTTACCGTCAATTTTTATTGAAAACAGTATAATTATTCCGTGATTTTTTAAGTAGCTTCACTGTATCGATTGATTAATCGAATATGAGTATAAGGAATGTAAACGAAAAGCGCCGGATAACCGACGCTTTTTGATCTTTCGCTATTTTCACGACGGGAGGTATACGATTTCGTCTCCCTCGTTAATTCCGGAAGTCACTTCGGTATAATCCTTGTTTTGAATGCCGACGGTGATGGGCTTGCGAATCGGTATTCCGTTCATTAATACAAGGACATAATAGGACTTCAGCCCGTCTTCATCGGTTTGGTCATAAATCAGGTAAGATTCGACCAAAACGGCATCCTTTTGGCTGTTTAAGAGGATTTCGAGGTCTCCGCCGGCATCCCCGTTCTTTTTTTGCGAGTAATCAAAATCAATCAATTTAATAAAGTAATTAAAAGTTTCGGATTTTCCTCCGAGATTGTAACTGATGTCTGCGGGAATGGAGGTTGGGGTGTAGAAGATACGCCCCTGATATTGCACCCCGGTTTCTTTAGTAATTACAGTAACAACTCTTCCGTTATCCAAATACTGCGAATCACTAGAACTGCCGGTGTAAACATGCACAAGACCGTTATTATTTTCGATCGTCGTAATCGGTTCAAAGGCATTAATACGAGAGCCCTCGGAAAGTGATTTGTTGAGCCATGTGAGCTCTCCCGCGATCGGCGCTTTCAAAAAACAGGCATCGTAATTGGCTTGCGCGGCCAGATACCGGTCGTTTATGATCTGATAGGAAAGCTGCAGGTCGCCGTATGTATTTTTGGCTGTCACAGTCAAATTTTCATAAGTCGCCTTCAGTTTTTCGGCGGTTAGGCGGAGCTGCTCGTTTTTACTTCCGGAGGCCTTATAATCGTTCTGGGCCTGCTGCCATTTCAGCTGAGCGAGCGCGACTTCACCGCCGCCTTCTGCGGCTGCTTTGGCTTGATCAAGCCCGATTTTGGCGATATCGAGTGCTTGTTTCGCCTTTGCAAGCTCCACTTTATAATCCGTGCTTTCAACCAAAGTCGCAATGGTATCGCCGGCTTTCACTTTGGCACCCCAAGTGACGTCTACGGTTGCAATGGTACCGTTGACGGTAAAATAAGCGGTTGCGGCATTGACAGAACGGTAAATGGAAGGGGCGGTGTTTCGGATGGTCTGTTGAATATCACCGCGAATGGCTTTTACCAGAACATAATCGGAAGCCAAACCGCTTGCGTTTGAAGGTGCTGAGAGCCCACCTGCGGGGCCGTTCTTGGCACAGCCTGAAATTGCCCCGCACAAGAGGATGAGCGATAAGACAACGGTAAAAAACTTTTTCACAAATCGGCCTCCCCGATAAATTTTATATCGGCTACATTATAATATCAAATTTCATCTGTGTCAATCTTATCCACCGAAACATGCTGATTTCATCACAAAAAAATCACGGAAAATGTTAGGGTACCCCCTTGACAAAGGGTGGAAGGGGGTATAAAATGTGCTTAGCACTCACACAAGGTTAGTGCTAATTTTATATAAAATTTCTTCACAGGAGGAAAACAACATGAAGATCAAACCGTTGGCAGACAGAGTCGTTTTAAAGCTCGTCGAGGCGGAAGAAACCACAAAGAGCGGCATTATTCTGGCCGGCTCCGCAAAGGAAAAGCCCCAGATCGCCGAGGTTATAGCGGTCGGTCCGGGCGGTAAAGTCGACGGCAACGATGTCACCATGTACGTCAAGGTGGGCGACAGAGTCATCACCAGCAAGTACAGCGGCACCGAAGTCAAGATGGACGGCGTGGAATACAATGTTGTGCGCCAGTCCGACATTCTTGCAATCGTCGAATAATCGGAAAGGACAGATATCACTATGGCAAAAGTTATCGTATATGGCGAAGACGCCAGAAAGTCCCTGCAGGCGGGTGTCGACAAACTGTCGAATACCGTTAAAATCACCCTCGGCCCCAAGGGCAGAAACGTTGTTTTGGATAAAAAATTCGGTGCACCGTTGATTACCAACGACGGCGTGACCATCGCAAAAGAGATCGAACTTGAAGACGCTTTCGAAAACATGGGCGCTCAGCTCATCCGCGAAGTCGCCACTAAGACAAACGACGCAGCCGGCGACGGCACCACCACCGCGACACTGCTGGCACAGGCCATCGTTCGCGAGGGCATGAAAAACGTGGCCGCGGGCGCAAACCCGATGGTTATTAAAAAAGGTCTTGCCAAAGCGGTGGACGCCGCAGTCGCAGAGATCAAGAGCAATTCCCGCACGGTTGACGGCAGCCAGGACATCGCACGTGTTGCTACCGTTTCTTCGGGCGACGAATTCATCGGCAACATGATCGCCGAGGCCATGAGCAAAGTCAGCGCCAACGGGGTCATCACCATTGAAGAATCCAAGACCGCAGATACCCTGTGCGACGTCGTTGACGGCATGCAGTTTGACCGCGGTTATATCTCCCCGTACATGGTCACCGATACCGAGAAGATGGAAGCCGTGATCGACGATCCGTTTATTCTCATCACCGACCGCAAAATAAGCAACATCCAGGATATTCTGCCGCTGCTCGAACAAATTGTTCAGGCCGGCAAAAAACTGGTGATCATTGCCGAGGACCTCGAGGGCGAAGCCCTTGCCACCATTCTCGTCAATAAGCTGCGCGGCACCTTTACCTGCGTCGCCATCAAAGCACCGGGCTTCGGCGACCGCCGCAAGGAAA
>CAZTDA010000363.1:0-2976 GCA_964612155.1 uncultured Eubacteriales bacterium
AATTGCCGAGCGGATTTGCTTTTTCATTTTGTGCCGTCCTTTTTATCGGGTCTTTCAAACGGACGCATCGGCGGAATAAAAAATTTGAGGCGTGTGGTATCACCGCGTGCGATATTCTTGGGGCGTTTGGTCATAAACCACAGCGGGGCACGGATCAGGGAGTCCTGCAAATTTGTCGAGGGGTCGAACCCGTCGAAGTAAGGCACGCCGAATGAACTGAGTGAACCCAGGTGTACCAAAATCCACACAAAGCCCATCGAGAGTCCGTACCAACCCAGCATAGCGCCTAAGAACAGCATTAAAACCCGCAAAATTGAGGCGGATTCGTTTTGCGTGGGTACTAAAAAGCCCGAGACCGCCGTGATGGCAATGGTGATGACCACCGGTGCGCCGACAAGCCCTGCGGATATGGCGGCGTCACCCATGATCAGCGCACCGACAATGCTGAGGGCTTGTCCGACGCCGCGCGGCATTCGGATACCGCCTTCGTAGAGAATTTCGAACGCGAAGACCATGATTAAAATTTCAAAAAAGACCGGAAACGGCGTACCTTCGCGGGCGTTGGCAATGGTGAACAGCAATGTGGTCGGGATCATCTCTTGATTAAAAGAGGTGAGTGCGACATATACGGCGGGCGCAAAAATGGTGAGGATATAAGCGATATAGCGTATGATGCGCGTGATGCTTGCAAACAGAGGCCGGGTGTAATAATCCTCGGCGGTCTGAAAACTTTCGACAAACAGCATCGGCGCGGTCAGCACGAACGGGGTGCCGTCCACAACGACAGCGACTCTGCCCTCTAAAATCTTAGAGGCAGCCACATCGGGCTTTTCGGTGTAGCCGATGGTGGCAAAGGGCGAAAAAGGCGCGTCTTCGATGTATTCTTCGATATAGCCGGACTCCAAAACCGAGTCGACATCCAACTTCTGAATGCGATATTTCACCGCGTTAATTACTTGTTGGGCGGCGACGCCTTCCAAATACATCAGGCAGATATCGGTTTGGGTCTTGCGACCGGTTTTCAATGACTCGACCCGCAGCTGATTGCTTTTAATTTTACGGCGAATCAACCCGGTGTTGGTGCGCAGATTTTCGGTGAACCCCTCACGCGGGCCGCGCACGACCACTTCGGACAGAGGTTCGGTGACGCTGCGCTTTTCCCAACCCTTGGCGTTGATCGAGAGCCCGGTTGTGCAGCCGTCGACGATGAGCGCCGTGTCGCCCGACAGGCAGCCCGCGAGCAAATCGGAAAACGAACTCATGGTTTGCATTTCACCGGCACACACCACCGACCGGGAAAGCGCGTCAATCAACGCCTTGCCCGAGAGCGGCGTTTTTTCGTCGGGTACCCAGTCGTTTACGGGCTGTAAAATCGACTGAGTCAGCGTGACATTGTCGGTCAAACCGTCGAAAAATAAAATCGCACCCGAATAACGTTCACTCGGCCCAAAGCGGAACCGATGAACTTTAAAATCGGTGCTGTTGCCGAACAGCTGCTTGGCAGTGTTGATGTTCTCGTCGATCGACACATTGATCTCAGCGGGGCTTTTCGGCAATTCGACCGAGAGTTCTTTGGAGGTCTCGGCCTCGGGGCGGCGTTTTGCGAGAAAATTGAGCTTTCGAAATATAAATTTAATAAACACAAATCCAAATCCCTTCAAAAGAGATGACATTAGGATTTGCAAAAAAAGGGGAAATATGAAAAGAGGTGAAAAAAACATGACCGGTCAGCAAAAATCGCACAACGGTGAGGCAATGTGTATTCTATTTGTTTACTCGGTATGTAGGCGGGCGCACACACAGGTGCGCCCCCATCATTAGCTGCTGTACATGCCGTTTTGGGACATATATTGATAGATCTGCTCGCCGTGCTGCTGCTCTTCGGAAGAAGAGCAAATTTATTGTATCAGCTGCTGTACATCCCATTCTGAGCCATATACTGATATATCTGTTCGCCGTGCTGCTGCTCTTCTTTCTGGATATGATTCAGCGCATCGCGAATCGCGGTGTCGCGGAATTCGAAAATGCCGGTGTTGTAGACCGATGAGACATGCTTTTCGGTGGAGAGCGCGTCGGTGCAGACATAGGTGTCGCACTGCTTGTTTTGATCGGTGTTCGGCGTGTTTTGATAAGTCGGGGTGATGGTGGGGGTTTGGGTCTGACTGCCGCCGCTGCCGCCTGACTGCATCTGCGGCACGGTTCCGCCCATGATCTGCGTGACCGTGTTCAAGTGCTGCTGCTCGTTTTGCCCGAGACGGTTGAATAAATCCTTCAGTTGTTGATCCTTGGCGTCGGTTGAATATTTTTTGTATTTATCCACGCAAATCTGTTCCTGCGCTTTGAGGTCCTTGAGATAAGAGGTCTCCTTTTGAGTGAATTGCATCATAAAATTTTGCCGCCTTCCTTAGATTTAGGGAGATACTCCGTTGCTTTAGATCGGAGCATATGCCCTTTTTTCGGTAGTATGGCAGTTTTTGTCGGTTTTATTCGATTTTCAATACGATATTGCGTTCACATAAACAGTTTTATATGAGTTTATTCGTGGTGCGCAGACAGGATGAAGTGATTTTTATTGAAATCGAGCACACCTTCAACGCGCAGTTTTGAGAGTTCCGCCGACATGGCGCTGCGTTCTACCGAGAGAAAATCGGCGAGTTCCTGTCGATTCATCGGGATATCGAACGAGGCGCTCTTGGCTTTTTTGGCCTCGGCGGAGAGGTAGGCCAGCAGTTTTTCGCGGGTGGTGCGCTTGGCGGTGAGCTCCATTTTTTGATTGAGAAGGATGTTTTTATTGGCTAAAATCCGCAGCATATTTAAAATCAGACGGTGGTGAAAGGCGCAGGAATTGCCGCAAGTGGTAATCAACTTTTTAAAATCGACGAACATGATCTCGCTGTCGGAGGCGCTGACGACGCTGACCGGCAGCGTTTTGGCATCGGAACAGACAAAGGTCTCGGCGAACAAATCGCCCGGCTC
>CAZTDA010000364.1:0-2975 GCA_964612155.1 uncultured Eubacteriales bacterium
GGGGCTTACGGCTTTCCCGTTTTTCCACTGCGAAGTGCAAATTGGAACGACGCAGAGGGAGTTGACCGCAAAATAAAGCTGCAACAAGGTTGCGGTGTTCGTGTCCCAAGTATAAAAGGGTTGAACACGGACGGCGTCATCGGGGCCGGGAGTATATTCAAGGCGCTTCCACTCGTCGGAGCGGCCTTTTTCGGGGGACGGCGAGTGTATGCGGGCGTAGATTCTATTCGGGGTTTGGTCGAAACGTAGTGTAAATTGCATGGAGTCTTTGCAGGAGAAATTCTCGGTGATTTTGATGTCGGCGGTGTCTTTGAAAAATTCAAGCGTGATGTTCCAGCGGTCGCCGTTAGAAAAGGCGTAGTACAAATCGGCTTGAACCGTCAGGGGGTGGCAGGTCAGGCGAGTTAGCACAGATGCGCTGTATGTTGCATTTTGGAGTTCACCGGAAAGGCGTAGGGCTTGATTAAAAAAGCGCAGAATCGGAGGCGGCGGGGCGGAATATTTGCCGCTTGCCGGGAGATTGCAGGTGAATTGCGGGGTACGAATGGAGATCACGCCGTCTGCTTCTGCGATTTCGGCAAAGCAGGAGCGGGCGGAGGTTTGTTCGACAATTTGATATTCAAGCGTTTCATTTGGATTCAGTGACAGTATCAGTCCGACGGTAAGGAGATTGCCGTTTAGGTCGAGAAAGTCCGCGTCGATCGGAATACCGGACAAGTCGGACAAGCTAAGATGATCAAGAGCGGCGGGGTGGTCGAGCGTGGTTTGCAAGCGGACATACTGCCGGGGCCAAAAGATGCCCAGCGGTTCTTGGATGGTGAGTTTTCCGCGTGTCATTGTCATGCGCCGCCTCCGTTTCTATGATGTCGGTTCTATTTTAGCACAATGCGCGGGTACGCTCAAGGTATGGCATTAAAAGAGGCAGACATTGACAGGGTGCGGATTTTCATGGTAAGATAAGGTAGAATTGCACGGGGTAACGCGATATGAACATGCGGAAAAATTCATACATGGATTAAGGGGGAGATCGCTGATGAAAAGAGCGCTTGCGGGTTTAATATTATGCGCGGTTTTACTTGCCGGGTGCGCGAAAGCAGGCGTGGGGGAAAACGAAACGGGGCGGAGTGAAATATCGAGACAAACTGTGATTTCGCAGAGCAGTGAAGCGGAACAGAGTCGGGCGTTTGAATCTGTTTTCAGCGGGCTGCCTGTTGCTCCGAAAGATATTTCGCTGTTGGCGGTGCTGCCGTATACGGCAGATGGTGAGATTGATTTTAAAACGATTGCGTTTGGGTACAACTTGGTTTATGCATGGGATATCAATTACAACGGAGATTTCGATTATAAACGGGCTTTTTGTATTGCCGAGTGTTTTGGGGTGTATGATTTTACGGAATATGTGAAAAGCCAGATCAAGCCGTATTTTGATGAGGACGAATGGTGCATCACGCTGCCTGCCGATGCGGTGGACGAATATGTGCTTTCGAAATTCGATGTCGCTGTCGACCGGTCGCTGATTGAGGAATATGATCCTGAGACCGAGACCTATTTGATTTACCCGTTTGCGGGGGAGTATTATTATGAGACCGAGGTGCTGTCGAGCAAAGCGCTTGAGAAGAGGCAATATGAATTTTTTGTTTTGACCACGGAAGATCAAATGAATGAGGAAGGGACGCCTGTCCAATCGTGGGTGCAAAAGTTTGTGATCGACTGCACGGATGATGATTATAAATATGTCTCGGTGAATGTGACGGAGACCTATACGCACTGAGAAACGGTTGTTCGGAATATGGGAGGAGCTTTGTGATGAAAAAGATGATCGGAGTGGCTTTGGCGATGTTGGCTTTATTAGGCGGGTGCGGCAAGGTTACGGGAGCATCGAACGTGGTTACGGATGTTTCGTCTGCATTGGAAGCATCATCGGCTTCTGATTCGGGAAAACAACAGCGGGAGATCGGCGACACCGTCTTTTACGAAGAAGCAATTATGGTCGGGGAGCGGGTTTATTCGGGTTCGAAAAACCGATTGATCAGCTTTAATGAGGATTTAAGCGATATCAAGGTGATTTATGAATATCCCGATACGGCATATTTCTTTTGGGGAATAATTCAATTCGATGAAAATACGATTTGCGCTTGCTTTTGGAACAATGATTGGCGTTACGGCGAAGAAAATTCCCGAAGGAACGATTTTTTAGTATTGAACTTAACAAACGGAACCATTACGCAATTTTCGAAAGATAAAGATATCTGCTTCCCTTTTCAAGGATTGGATGACACTTATTACTTTAAAATTGTAATGCTCAATGATTTTCATTGGTATTTTGAAGGTTTATATAAAGAAAATGAGTCGGGAGAGGACAATAAAATATTCAAAGATATCGATAATTTTTTAATTCATCAAAAAGGGGTTTATTTGATTGATCGATCTACTGAGGCAAACGTTCTTGATGTCATATATTATTATGATTTTATAACCGAAAAAACAGAGAAGATCGTTGAGATTCAGGATTTGAAGGCATATAGAATTACAAACGACTACATCATTTACAGCGCGGAAAATTCAAGAAAGGTTTATGTTTATGATATAGTCAGCCAAAAAACAAATGATTTTACGAACGAAACCGGAATTGAATTTTATGTCAGCGGTATTGATACGAAAAACGGGCATGCGTTTGTTTATGAGCGCATTTTGGAGTATGAAGAACTGAACACCAAGGACTTTGATTTATCGGATATGTCCGTAAAGGAAGCCGCAAAAGCCGATTTGCCGGGATATATCGGGGAGTGGTGTTATTACATCGTCACTCCGCCTTCCGAAGGGAGTGAGGAAGAGATACCGGAGGAGGAATGGTATACATTAAAGCGGAATAGTTATGATCGGACAACACAGTTTGTTTATTGAGAATATAAATTTAAAGCAACTATAAAATCAATTGACATTTATCCGCTGTATCCGTATAATCGGGGAAGAAT
>CAZTDA010000365.1:0-2964 GCA_964612155.1 uncultured Eubacteriales bacterium
GCTTGGGAAGAGATTTAATTGTGCTGTTCTCAACCACATAGTCCTGAATATATTTCGTAATCGCCGCTTCCTGAAGATTGCTTAAAATATCCGCTTTCATCTGTGCAACAGTCGTCCATCCGTTCGAAGCCGACAGTTTTTCCGATACAAACGCATCGGTCAATTCGGGGGTGATGGTCTGAGTAATATAATTGACGGTGACGGCGAAAACCGCATCTTTTCCCGCCAAGGTCGCATCGGAGTAAACTTCGGGAAATGTCACTTCGATGTCAAACGATTCGCCGGGTTTGTGCCCGATCAGCTGCTGCAGAAAATCATCGATATAATTGGTCACACCGATTACCACATCGGTTCCGGCTCCATCGGTATTTCCGCCATTAAACTCAACACCACCTACGCTGCCGACATAATCGATATTGACGGAATCGCCATCCACGATTGCGCGGTCTGTAATCTTTTCGGTGGTGGTATATTCCTCAAGGGATTTGTCAATTTGCGCTTGAACGGCCTCGTCGGTAATCTGGCGGGTTTCGCTCGGGATGGTAATCGCCGAATAATCGCACAGTTTTACGTATTTGGTCGCTTTAACGCCTTCCCAAAATCCGTTTTCTTTAATCCCGTCGCTGTTGGCAAAGGGTTTCGAACTGGTTCCGATGGTACTGGAGCCGCATCCCGCCAACGCAACCATCGACAGTGCCAACACGAGCGCAAGTCCTCTGATTTTTTTCATCTGTTTCATTGTTTGCAATCTCTCCCTAATTAAAAATTTGTTTTCGTTTCGTTTATAAAAGGCAGCCGTGCTCAATCCTTTGCCGTCATCAGGGCAAAGGTGAGTTCGGCAATGCATAAAAGTTCGCTTTCGCTGGTGTATTCGGCGCAGGAATGGCAGTTGTTCATCGCAGTGGCAAGCACGATGCCTTGAATGCCGTGTAAAGCGAGCGTGTTCAAATCGCTTCCGCCGAAAGTCGAATATAGGTTCGGTTTTAGTTTTAACAGTTCGCAAGCATTTTTAAACCGTGTGACTACAGGATGCTCTAAGTCCGTTTGAAAAGCCGTGATATTCACGGTACTTTCAAATGTAACTTCCGCACCCGTTATCTTTGCCGTGTTTTTAATGTTCGCTTCAATCTCGTCTATCTTCCGGTGCGCGTTTTGGTCGGAATTGCTGCGCACCTCGCCTGTGATCACGCACCGGTCGGGCACGATGTTGGTCGCTTTTCCGCCCGAAATCGTCCCGACATTTACGGTCACATCGCCGATTCTGCCGCATTCGATCTGTGTAACGGCTTTTGCCGCCGCTTTGATCGCGTGAATGCCCTCTTCGGGTGAAAATCCCGCATGTGCGGCGCGCCCGGTAAACTCCGCTTTAAACGACAAAATCGTCGGGGCTTGGGAAGCCGCGTCGCCGACCGGTCCCGTGAGGTCAAGCACATACGCCTCCCGGGATTTGATTTTGGCAACATCGAACAGTTTTATGCCGATACTGTATTTTTCTTCCGACACCGTGAAGAGCAATTCAATCGGACGGTGGGCAAGTCCCGATTCCTTGAGCGTAAAAAGCGCTTCCAAAATCGCCGCGACGCCGGAAAAGTCATCCGCACCGAGAATGGTAGTTCCATCCGAGGTGATTACGCCGTTTTCCCCGATTTTCATCTTTTTCCCGCGTGAGGGCTCGACCGTGTCCAGATGTACACAAAACAACAGCGGCGGCAACTGAACAGAACCGTCAATATGTGCATAAACATTCCCACAGTTTCCGTTGGATAAATCCCCGGCGTTGTCTTCGGTGGTCAAAATGCCCAATTCAAGCAGCTTTGCTTTTACAAAATCGGCCGCTTCACGCTCTCCGAATGAGGGACTGTCGATGGAGACAAGCTGTCCGAACAGAGAAATCAAGCGGCTTTTTTGAATCATGATTTGCAATCCTTTCGCGGATTTAATAAACCCGTCGCATTTTAGAATTATAATCCATATTAAAACCAAATGCAAATTTATCATAAATATTTCTTTATATCCTCTTGACAAATTGGACTTAGTGATTATACTGTATATATGTGTTCATATTAATGATCACACGTGATTATACTTAATACGGAGGTGACGGCTTGAAACTCATCGTTTCGAACCGATCGGGTATACCGATCTACGAACAGATCAAACAGCAGATCAAAGAGGCGATTTTCTCCGGGGAGCTGAGGGAAGACGCTTTGCTCCCGTCGATCCGACAACTGGCAAAAGATTTGAAAATCAGCATCATCACGACCACGCGCGCCTACAGCGACCTCGAACAGGAGGGTTTTATTGCCACTGTGCAGGGCAAGGGCTGCTATGTGCTGCCCCAAAACAGAGAGATGGCGCGGGAAAACGCGCTGCGTAAAATCGAACAGGGTCTTTCGGAGGCCATTGCCGCCGCCAAAGCCGGCAGCATCCCCAAAGAGGAAGTCGCCGAAATGTTAGCCCTGCTTTACAAGGAGAACGACAATGACAATTAACACGAACAACATCTTGGAGGTGCGCGGCCTGAACAAGCGCTACGACACCTTTTCCCTCGAAAATGTGTCCTTCGAGGTTCCGAAGGGTTACATCATGGGGTTTATCGGCCCCAACGGTGCGGGCAAAACCACCACGATCAAATCCATTTTAAACATCATCAATTGCCAATCCGGTGAAATTAAAATCTTCGGCATGGACAACAAAGAACACACAAACACGATCAACGAACAGCTCGGCGTGGTCATGGACGCGCCTTTTTACGCCGCCGACTGGACGGTTGCCGATGTAGAATCGGCGGTCTCGCCGTTTTATTCCCGTTGGAACCGCAAGCTCTACGATGAATATATCAAAAAGTTCGGTATCGACCGCAAGAAAAAGGTCAAGGTGCTCTCACGCGGCATGAAGATCAAACTGATGATCGCCGTCGCCCTCTCCCACGAGGCCAAACTTCTGATTCTCGACGAGCCGACC
>CAZTDA010000366.1:0-2960 GCA_964612155.1 uncultured Eubacteriales bacterium
CTTGCCGCATTGTATTTTGCACCTGAGGCGGCAAAAGCTCAGATTTTAAGGGCGGCGGCATGTCAATTTCAACCGGGTGATGTGCTGCACTGGTGGCATAATTTCGACGGCGAAAAATACGGAATCCGCAGCAGATACCGCGATGATCCGCTTTGGATGGTGTTGGCGGTTTGCCGATATGCAGAATATACGGGCGATTTAAAAATTTTCGACAGTTCCATCTGTTATCTCGACGGTTTGCGATTGGAACCGCATGAAGCTGAGCGATATGCCAAATATGAAAAATGCTGCTCCGAAGACACCTTGTTTGATCACTGTGCTGCCGCATTTAAACAAAGCTTAACCTTTGGAGAGCATAATCTTCCGCTTTTCGGCGGCGGTGACTGGAACGACGGATTTAACAAAATCGGCACTGACGGAAAAGCGGAAAGCGTTTGGCTTGGCATGTTTTTAAAATATGTCGCGGACGAATTCAGCGCTTTATGCAAAAAGCTCGGGCATGCCGACATGGCTCAAAAAGCGGCGGATGTTTCGCTTGCCATGAAAACAGCGGTCGAGACCCACTGCTGGGAAAGCGACCGTTTTGTGCGCGGATTTCGAGAAAATAAGGCCATCGGATTTGAAAAATGCGACAGCGTAAAAATCGACTTATTGCCCCAAGCGTTTGCCGTTCTTGCGGGAATCGGAACGTCGAAACAACAAAATACCGCTTTGGATACCGCTTTGGAATTGCTTTACGACCCCGCTTGCGGAATATTAAAGCTCTTTGCGCCTCCGCTCGGCGAAAAAGACCGTTCGATCGGTTATACGGCCGATTACCCCGAAGGTGTGCGCGAAAACGGCGGACAATATACGCACGGCGCTTGTTTCTTTGTCTATGCGCTGTTTGCTGCGGGCAGAGCGGACGACGGCTGGCGGATTTTGCGGGGTCTGGTACCGTCGCTTGATCAATTCATCAATAACAAAAACTTCTTTTTGGAGCCGTATGCGATTCCGGCTGACATCTCAACAAACCCGAATGCATACGGACGCGGCGGTTGGTCGCTTTATACCGGTGCGGCAGGTTGGTATTATCGCATAATTTTAGAAAAGATGCTCGGAGTGAGAAAAATAGGCGATACCATCACTTTGTCACCCTGTATTCCGACTGCACTGAACGATTGCAAGCTCACACTTACGGATAACGGGAGAAAGATGTATATCACCTATCTGCGCAAAGGGGAGTCAAAAGTGATTCAAGACGGTCAGGAGACGGAAGCGGCTCGATTTAAAGATATCGACACGCAAGTCGAGGTCCGTTATTAAAAATTCACCAAACGAAGAGCGGCAGATCACCTCTGCCGCTCTGTTTGCTTTTATTTGATTATAATGTATCCGGCTCGGTAGGTTCGACCATGCTGTGAAGTCTATCTTCTTCGTTGTTTTGTTTGGCAATTTTGCTGATTTTATCGACAATAAAATAGGAGTATTTATCGTTGTCGTGTTCGATGGACTGGCGATAAACCAGCTTGCCGAGATCATAATACATCTTTTGTTTATCCAGTTCGCCGCAGCCGCACTTGATCTCATCGCCGATTTTTTGTGAAACATCGTTCAGCTTACCGCCGAGATCAGCGGCAGTTGATTTCGCTTTTTGAACGGTTCTTCCGGTTTTCTGCGACATATTCTGCGTGTGTTTCTTAAATTCCTGTTTCGCTTTGGACGCGCAGCCGGATGCTTTTTTACACTGCTTTTTGGAATAATCAACCACTTTTCTGACGATATCGCCGGTCACACGACTTTCATCGGCAATTCTCTTCAGCTTGCCGACCGTTTTTTCTCCCACTTCGACGGCGGCGTCAAGTACCTTTTTTACCACGATGTCCATTGCGATGCCTCCTTAAATCTTGATAAATTCCTGTAGAAGCGAATTTTGGGGAACAATTTGTTTGCTGAGTTTCGGGATTTCTTGTAACACGCTGCGGATGGATGAAAGCATTTCACGGTGAACGGAATAATTTTGCGGAATAATTTGCTCGGCGCACTCTTTGAAAATCGATAGTTCATAATCGAAAAATGTGTCGATGCAAACATCTGCACCGCTGACATAGGGTGTGACATTTTGGTCTTCGCCGCGTAAAACGCTGTCCCACATACCGATGGTTTTTTCGGCGCTCGCCCCGCGGTAATGATAGTCGCGAACCGTCCGGCGCAAAAATCGGATATCCCGAAAGTTCATCAAACGCTCGGAGCCGTTAAAAATCTCGGCCTGCGGCTCTACAAAAATGCGTAAAACTCTCCCTGATTCTACCGAAGCCGCTACCGCAGGATTCAGCGCATTGATTCCTTCCAACATTATAACACCATCCGCGTCCGGTGTCACGCTTTTTGTGGAATTTGTCCGCCTTGCGGTGATAAAATCAAAAATCGGGATATTTGCCGTCTTTCCGATCGAGAGATCATAAATCACCTCGTTCATCAAGTCCACATCAATGGAGGCCAGCGATTCGATGTCATAGGTGCCGTCGGGTAAAACCGGGCACTCATCGCGGTTTTTATAAAAATCGTCCATCGAGAGTTCGGTGCTGCAAAGTCCTCGCGTTTCCAAAATCGCGTCGATGGCCAGCATTGAACTGGTTTTGCATGAACCGGAACCGCCCGCAATCAAGATGACTTTATAACCGCCTTCAATGATTAACTCTGCGGCAGCAGTGAGGCGTTTTTTAATTTTTTCCTCGACCGGTGGGACATCTTTCTCGGTGAGTCGTTTTAAGTCGGCAATTTGGTATCTCATGTTATGCGATTCGCCTCTCTCTCGATAAAATCTCTCTTTTTTGCGCACATCTCGTTAAAATGTTTGATATACTCCAACGGCAGACGCTGATTAAAAAACCGAACCAGATCGTTTTGCTTACGAACGGCTTTTGTCACGCTGCCCGCACCGCAGCCGTAAATACTGTGCAGTTCATCCATCATGTATA
>CAZTDA010000367.1:0-2938 GCA_964612155.1 uncultured Eubacteriales bacterium
CGATTCGCCTGCTGCTGCTGCCGACGGTGGCATGGGGCATCATGCGTCTGGTCGGCCTGACCGGGCTGTTCGCCGACATCACCGCAATGACCGTGGTGTTGATCTGTTCTTCGACGCCCTGTTCCACGATTACGAGTATGTTCGCCGAAAAATTCGACAGCGAGCCGGTGTATGCCAGTAAAGTGGTCTCCATCAGCACGGTGCTCTCGGTGCTCACCATTCCGTTGGTGTCGCTGCTTTTAATAGTGTAAAGCAAAAGTTAACAGTTGGCAGTTAAAAGTGTACAGTGACATCCCCTATTCCCCTCTTTGGAGGGGTGTCAGTGAACTTCTTCGGAAGTTTCCTTGCAAGCCGGGGTGATTCCTCTCGTTGGTTATATATTAACAAGTTCCCAAAATTGCAAAAATATGTTATAATGTCTCATCGACAGATGGGGCTTTTCTTTTAATTTTAACTAAAACAACGGTTATAAAACAAGTGAGGGAATATGGCCGAGGACGCATTAAAAATCTTTAACGAATATACGCAGGAGTGGTTTCGCGGCACGCTCGGAGCGCCGACGGCGGTTCAGCAGCAGGCCTGGCCCGAAATCGCTGCGGGTTTGCATACGCTGGTGTCGGCACCGACCGGTACCGGCAAGACGCTGACCGCGTTTTTGGTGTTCATCGACAAATTGCAGGAACAGGCCGAAAAAGGCGAATTGGCGGAAGAGCTGCAATTGATCTATATTTCCCCTTTAAAATCGCTCGCGGGGGACATCAGAGAAAACCTGAAGCGGCCTTTGGAAGGAATTTTACAACAGCGCATGAAGACCGGGCAGCATCAATACGGTGCGGAGATTCAAATCGGCATCCGCACGGGCGATACCTCGCAGGCCGAACGTGCGCGGATGATCAAGCACCCGCCGCATATTTTAATCACAACGCCCGAATCGCTCTATTTAATGCTGACCAGCCAATCCGGTCAAAAGATGCTGCACACCGCAAAGGCAATTATCATCGACGAACTGCATGTGATGATCGATTCCAAGCGCGGGGCGCATCTGATGCTGTCGGTGGCTCGTCTCGATAAGCTCTGCGGGCAGCCGTTACAGCGCATCGGGCTTTCGGCGACGATTGAACCGCTCAAGACGGCGGCCGAATATCTCTCGCCCGACCCGGTCTCAATTGTCGCGCCCAAGATGAAAAAAGAGATTTTGATCGAGGTGACCAGCCCGCTACCCGGTGCAAGCGGACTCATGGGGCCTCTGGGCGGCGGGCCGACCTGGCCCAAAATCGGTCAGACGATTTATTCGTTTTGTGACAAAGGCAGCGCCATCGGCTTTGTCGACGGGCGCGCTTATGCCGAAAAGTTAGCGTTTTTCGTCAACCAGATTGCCGGAGACGGATTTGCACGGGTACATCACGGGAGCTTGTCAAAAGAACAGCGCTTTCAGACCGAACAGGCGCTCCGGGCGGGTGAACTGCGGCTGCTGTGCGCAACTTCCTCGATGGAACTCGGCATTGACGTGGGCGATATCGAGCAGGTGTTTCAAATCGGCTGTCCGTATTCGATTTCAAGCACCATGCAGCGGCTCGGGCGCGCGGGGCATAACCCAAATCGGGTCAGCGTGATGCGCATTTTCCCGCGCGAGGCGTCGGAGGGGCTTTATTGCGGGCTGACCGCAGAGGTCGCGCGGCAGGGCGGAATTGAACACTCCCATCCGCCGAAGGGCTGTTTTGAAATTTTAGCGCAGCATTTGGTCTCAATGGCGAGCGGCGAGGGCTATTCGGTGGCCGATGTCATGCCGATTTTGGCACGGGCGTATCCGTTTCAAGAGGTGACTGAAAGCGATGTGCGCGATATCTTGGGGATGTTGGCCGGGGATTACGAACATGAGCGCGATATTCCGGTGCGGCCTCGCGTGATTTATGACCGGATTCATGATAAGGTGGAAGGCGACGCTTACAGCCGGATGTTGGCCGTCAACGCAGGCGGCACGATTCCCGATCGGGGACAGTATACCTGCAAGACCGAGGGCGGGGTCAAGATCGGGGAGCTCGACGAAGAGTTTATTTTCGAGACCCGGGTCGGCGACCGATTTTTTCTCGGCACATTTGCGTGGAAGGTTTTAAGCATCAACCGCGATGTGGTGGTTGTCGCGCAGGCCAGCCCGACCGGGGCACGGCTGCCGTTTTGGCACGGCGACCCCAAGGGGCGCACGATGCAAACCGGCCTTGCGTTTGGACAGATTTTACGCCGTCTTGCCCGCGCCGACGAGACCGGAGAGATGTTGGAAGAAATCGAAAAATTAGGGTTGGATAAGACAGCGGCAAAAGGCGCATATGGGTTTTTAAAACACCAGATGGAGTGCACCGGCGGGTTGCCCGACGATAAAACCATTATCATTGAGCACTTCACCGACGACAACAACGCGCGTCAGATGATGGTGCATTCGGTGTTCGGGCGCCCGGTCAACGAACCGTTCTCAATTTTGGTCAAAGAAGCCGCCGCGCACGTCACCGGCTCGACGATCAACTGCGGGATCTCCGACGACGGCTTTTTGCTCTACCCCTACGACGCAAAACCGCTGCCGTTAGGATTGCTTTCAGAGGTAAACCCCGAGACGGCGCGCGAAATCGTGACCGCCGTACTGCCGACCACGCCGCTCTATAATATGAATTTCCGCTATAACACCGCAAGGGCGCTGCTGATGGGTACCAAAAGCCACACCCGCCAGCCGTTATGGATTCAACGCATGCGCAGCGCGGAGCTGCTCTCGTCGCTGGTCGAACAGAAAAAGCACCCAATCATCCGCGAGACGATGCGCGAGTGTTTGGAGGATTTTTGGGATTTGGCGGGCGTCGAGGCCGTTTTAAACGGGATCAAGTCAGGCGATATCACGGTGCGCGAAATCGAGCGCAGTTCGCCGTCGCCGATGTCGCTGCCGCTGCGCCGC
>CAZTDA010000368.1:0-2926 GCA_964612155.1 uncultured Eubacteriales bacterium
GATGCGGGTGACACCCGTGAAGCTGCAGAGGTCGAAGCCGCCAAGATGGTGGCACCTCCTGGCACAAGCGAACACTGTACGGGTCTTGCGGTAGACATCGTCAGCATTGATTGGTACGAAACCAACAAGTCATTAACTTCAAAATTTAGCGAGACCAATGAATTCAAGTGGCTGATTGCCAATTGCGCCAAATACGGCTTTATTCTGCGTTATCCCGAGGGCAAAGAGGATATCACAATGATCGATTACGAGCCGTGGCATTACCGGTTTGTCGGCCCCGACAACGCGCGCTATATCATGGATAACGGTCTCACACTTGAAGAATTTTTAACCCTTTATAAATAGTTGTAACAGCAAATATGCGGCGCGGATGAATCATCCGCGCCGTTGATTTTAATTCAGAGTAAAGTATTCAGAATTCAAAACCTTTCTGCCTTTGAAAAGAGAACCGGTAAATAGTGCTTGAAAAACAAGACGCTCTTTGATATAATGTGCCCATGCGTGGTAAATCCCGCGCGACAATTAAATGGCAGAGTAGAGATTTGCGCGTTAAGTGCTGCCCGAACGGGGAGTTGTCGGGTGGACGAAAAGGTTTCTTGCGGTGCAGATTTCGCATCCCGCTGCTGCATACCGGGCATCATCATTTTCCGATTGATGGTTGTTGTGTGTTTTCACATTTCTCTTTATGCGGCAATTGCCGAAACATAAGGGGGAATTTTATTTTTATGGACTTTGAACGCTTCAAAAAGTCACTCAAATGCATTGTCAAACCAGGCAGCTGCCTCGGCCTCGAGCGGATCGGTGCACTGCTCGAACTCCTCGATAACCCGCAGGAAAAGGTTAAATGTATTCATGTTGCCGGAACCAACGGCAAGGGTTCGGTGGTCGAAATGACCGCCGAAATTTTGCAAGCCGCCGGATATAAGGCCGGTCGTTATATCTCCCCGGCATTGTTCGAGTTTAACGAGCGCATTGCGATCAATGGCATCAACATCACCGACGGCGAATTTCAAAAACTGTTGATTCCGGTCAAGAATGCGGCTAAACAGCTTGAAAAAGAATTCGGCGAACCGCCGACCGAGTTCGAATTCGTAACCGCGCTGGCGTTTTTACATTTCGCCGAAAAAAAGTGCGATTTCATCGTGCTCGAAACGGGCTTGGGCGGTCGGCTGGATGCCACCAATGTCGTCAGCAAACCCGTCTGTTCGGTTCTCACAGCGATCGGCATGGATCATATCAAGGAACTCGGCGATACGCTTGCAAAGATCGCGGGCGAAAAAGCCGGCATCATCAAACCCAACTGTGATGTGGTCAGCGACATACAGGAACCGGAAGCGGCAAAGGTCATCGAAACCCGATGCAAAGAGACGGGATCGCAGTTATTTATTGCTGAACCCGACAAAGTGATCACGCATACCTGTGACCGGCACGGGTTGGTCTTCGACTACGGCGAACTTAAAAACCTGCACCTTCCGCTGTGCGGTAGCTTTCAACGTCAAAATGTCGCCGTCGTTTTAAAAACCGTCGAGGTGCTGCGTGAAAAGGGGTTTGAAATTTCCGATTCCGCCGTTCGAAAGGGCTTGCATCATACGGTTTGGACGGGAAGAATGTCTTTTATCTCGAAAAAACCGGTCGTGTTGTTCGACGGCGCGCACAACCTTCCCGGCGTCAAAGCGCTTACAACTTCACTCAGACAGATGCTCCCCAATCAAAAATTTATCTTTGTCATGGGCGTTCTTGCCGACAAGGATTATCACGAGATGATTACCGAATTGGCCCCCTTAGCCGCCCATGTGATCACAATTACCCCGCCGAATCCCCGCGCATTGCCCGCAGAGGAATTGGCAAAGAACATATCCCCGTATATCAAGGAAGTACATTCTGCAAACAGCATCAAAAAAGGCATCGCCGAGGCGAAAGCGCTTCAAAAAAAGACCGGTCTCCCGATCTGCTGCTTCGGTTCGCTATACAACGCCAAAGAGGTCTACGACTGTTTCCCCGAGGCGAAAAAGCCCAAGATGACCGGTCATGAGCTGTTAAAAATGATCGTTACGATGGCGCTGATGATCGCACTCGAAATCATCCTGCACCGGTTGTTATCGATCAAAACCCCCATGGTGCAGTTCCACCTCGGCTTTTTGCCGATTGCGGCGCTGGCCATTCTGTACGGCCCGTGGGCGGGACTTGCGTGGGGCATTGCGGAATTTTTGGGTGCAGTACTGATTCCGGTTGGGGCTTATTTTCCGGGCTTCACCATCTCATCCGCGCTTTTCGGTGTGGTGCTCGGATTGTTTTTGTATCGTTACCGTTATAAATTTTGGAAAGTAGTCGTCGCTGCGGTCATCTGCACCGTCGCATTTTCACTTTGCATGGACACTTTTTGGTTGGTGCAGTTTTTCGGACAGGGGCTGACTGCGCTCATACCGATCCGACTGATCAAAGCAGGCGTTTTAATCGCACTTCAAATTACTCTCATCCCGCCGTTGTATAAGTTGTTAAAAAAGCAGAAATTGTTGTAACCTCCTGATCAAACACAATAACTACGACACACTAATGTCGTAGTTGCTGTGGCATCCTTTCAATAAAACCGAAAGGAAGCTTGACTTTATGATTTTTCACGACCCTTTTAAAAAATGCCCCGTACTGGAAACAGAGCATTTCTTTCTTCGACTTGTTCAACTGGAGGATGCAGAAAATTTATTAAAGTGTTATGACGAATTACGAATGACAGAGCTGTTCGCAGCAGATAAATACATACGTGATTTCCGTTATCAGACGCTTGAAGACATGCATGAATGTATCCGCTTTTGGCTCGATGAATATCATAACCGGATGTATATCCGATTTTCTGTTATTGATAAACATACCGGCTGCGCCATTGGTACGGTCGAGATGTTTGATGCGACAGAGCATCTTTCTGCTTGTG
>CAZTDA010000369.1:0-2911 GCA_964612155.1 uncultured Eubacteriales bacterium
CATCGTCGAATTCAGGCAGTTTGACGGCAACCAACTCTGTCAATGAGGTCGGAATATTCTTGCCCACATAATCTGCGCGGATGGGGAGTTCACGGTGTCCGCGGTCAATGAGCGCAACCAACTGGATATTGGCAGGTCTTCCGAATGAAAATACCGCATCGATCGCCGCTCTTGCGGTCCGACCTGTAAAAAGCACATCGTCCACCAAAATGACCTTTTTGCCATTCAAATCGAACGGGATATCTGTGCTGTTTACCACCGGATCCTGTGCTGTGAGCGTCAGATCGTCGCGGTATAAAGTGATGTCGAGCATTCCGACGGGTATATCAATATTTTCAAACTGTCGGATGATTTTGGAAAGCATCTTTGCCAGCGGAACACCTCTGCGTCGTATTCCGATAAAACATAGATGATCGGTGCCCTTGTTTTTTTCCACGATCTCGTGTGCGATGCGGATGAGTGCGCGATTTATTGCGTCAGCGTCCATAATTTTAAACTTAAACTTCATCGCTTACACCTCCCGTTATGAAAAAAGATCCTGCCGAATTGTAGGCAAGATCACAGTTATAACGATATTGTTATCCCTTTGAATCTTGCCGGCCTCACAGTGCGCGTTTAAAGATCAACTTGGGCATGCCTGATAATTTGTACCTGCGTACAAACAAAAAGCGGTCGGAGAACTTCTCCTTTGCGGTTATGATAACACAGCAAAAAAGAACTGTCAAGAAATTTCGACAAATAAATTAAACTTTTTCATTTGAAATAATTCGGCGCCCAAAGGTTAGAAAAACCACTAACGCTTATTCAGTATTGATTTTCAAGCGGCTTCACGATATAATAGCATAAAGAGTTTTTTCCTTTTAAGGAGAATGCATGAAGATTAAATTGATTGTGTGTGATCTGGACAGAACGCTGCTGCGAACCGACAAAACGGTTTCACCGCGTTCGGCTGCGGTTTTTGAAAAATGCAAAGCACGGGGTATTTTCACGGCTGTCGCCACCGCACGTTCGGAATTTGCCTCGAAACGGATTTGCGATATTTTAAAGCCCGAAATCTGCATTTTAAACAGCGGCGGATTAGTCGTTTATGACAATGAAATCATCTATCAGAGAATGCTGCCCGCGCAGACCGTGGATGATATCATTCGGGAATTGATTGATAATCCGGTATGCAAAGACCTTGCCGTCGCCACCGAGGACCGTTATCTGGTCAGTTATTCTTCCCCGCCCGACCACCTCGATTATGCCAACGGGATTGTTTATGACTTTAAAAAGCCGCTCAACGAACCCACTTATAAGATTACGGCGGAACTATTCGGGAGTAAGCTGGGTTATGAGATTGCGGCAAGATATCCCGATTGCTCTTATGTGAGTTATCTCGGGGAATTGTGGGGAAAATTTTCGCATATTGAAGCCGAAAAAATGACCGCGCTGGAAGCCATTTTACCCCGGTTCGGCATCACGGCGGCGCAAGTCGCGGCTTTCGGTGATGATCTGGTCGATTTGGAACTGATTAAGCACTGCGGCATCGGCGTTGCGGTCGAAAACGCCATCCCCGAAATCAAAGCTGTCGCCGATGAATTCACCGGCAGCAATGACGAGGACGGCGTGGCGGATTGGATAGAGAATAATTTATTATAGTATGGGTGGGTTTCCATACCCGCCCGTTGCGGGTTTTTTATGCCCGCCCGACAAAAAGACAATCATTTGATGGGTTTGTTATAATTGCATATTGATCATATCGGGGCGGCGTGGAAACCGCCCCCTACATTATTTTGAGAAACCGGACATATACGATCAAGGAAAAATGACGCTGATTTCTGTTCCCTGCCCTAAGGTGCTGGTTAGTTTGACTTGCGCGCCGTGCAACAGCGCGGCGTGTTTGACGATGGATAAGCCGAGGCCGGTTCCGCCGGTCGATTTGGAATGGCTCTTATCGATGCGGTAAAACCGCTCGAAAACTCGATTTTGGTGCTCCGACGCAATGCCGATACCGCTATCTTTGACCGATAGCACCGGATGTCCCTGCGCAATCTCAAGTCCGATTGTCACCGAACCGCCTTTTTTATTGTAGATAATGGCATTGTCGCAGAGATTATAAATCATCTCGTGCAGGGTGTTTTCGATGCCGTTGACTGTTAAATGTTCACCTTGCATATCGAGGGAGA
This sequence comes from uncultured Eubacteriales bacterium, assembly GCA_964612155.1. Lineage (GTDB taxonomy): Bacteria > Bacillota > Clostridia > Oscillospirales > JAKOTC01 > DAOPZJ01. The sequence goes on from CAZTDA010000369.1 coordinate 2,169, forward strand.
TGTCGGCGGATTTCGCTTTTTGCGCGAGTTCCGAGACCACACTCTCGCTGATTGCATAAAGATCAATTTTTTTGAATTCCTCTTTCAAACCGCCTTCGTCGAGCTTTGAAATTTTTATGATGTCCTCAATCAACGAAAGCAACCGACCGGCCTCATCGTAAATTTGTTTGGTGAAACGCGGGAAGTCCTCGGGTTTGGCAACCCCGTTACGCATGATTTCGGCATACCCCAAAATCGAGGTCAGCGGGGTTTTCAGTTCGTGAGAGACATTGGCCGAAAATTCCCGACGCATCTGCTCCGCTCGTTCGGCATCTGTGATATCCGTGACAAACAGTACCGCGGCAAATTCGTCGTTTTCGCCGACCGGATCGGAGGATAAACGGAAGATATGACCGCCGCGCTCGAACTTTTCCTGCGCGGGACGACCCAAAAATGCCTCTTCGACCACATGGATATACGACAGGTCGCGGCAGAATTCGAGATACCCCAGCCCCTCCGGTTCAAAAGATGAAAAAACTCGCTTGGCGCTGCGGTTGGCCGATAAAATCTTGCGGTCCGCGCCAAAGATGACCAACGCTTCGCTCATGCCGTCGGTGACTTCGGAAAATTCGCGTTGCTTTTCGGACAGCATACGGATTTGTTCGTTGATTTTTTTGTTGCGTTTATCAATGCTGACAATCAGCGGCGAAAACTCTTCATAGGCATCGGATGAAAGCGGGTCTTCGGGATTAATGCGATTGATG
>CAZTDA010000370.1:0-2910 GCA_964612155.1 uncultured Eubacteriales bacterium
AATGAAATAATCACATCAAAATCTCTATAACCGTGTGTTGGATAATATTTAATTTCAATAAAATTCAAATTGTTGAAATCCATTCTTACCAGAGACATACTTTTTTTGAAAAAACCATGCTTTTGAAAAAGACTCAAATATTCATCAAAGAAGTATTTCTTCATTAAACTTTGCATTTGTACAGGAACTCTGCTTACATAAGTATTATCGTTTATACTATTCATATTAATCCCTTCTCGGCTATATTGAATATGCAGTATTTTAAACGAAAATTTGTATTTCAAAATTGCATAGAGGGTGGATAAAGATTTTTGGATGCATTCTTTAACGGACACAATCCATTCATTTGAGACCGACATCATGCCTGTGTGGTTGTGAGCGGCAATTTGCCGCTCACCGGGTCGTCGGGGACGCCGACCCCTACAGGGATATCATTGCTAACTGTTCACTATAAATTTTAAACTTTACAATTTACACTCAGCTAAGATCTTACTTTGCCGTATAGTAGCCGTGTTCGAGGCACAGCATCGCGGCGGCCTTGGTTTTTTCGTCGCCCTCGAGAGATTTGGTGATAAAATCGGGATGCTCACGCACAAAGTCAAACATCGATTTGATCGGGTCGGCAGTATAAGCAAGCGCAAAATCCAATTGCTGCTGGTCGATTAAATTATAATCAAAGGCCTCGCGGAAAAAAGCCGAGTCGATTTCGCAAAGCGAAAACGGCAAAATACCCAGGGTCACCAAACGGTCACTCCCGCCCTGCCGACGGTCGATGATGTTATAAACCGCGGCAGTCGAACCGCCGGCTTCAGTGATAGCGGGCAGCCAAATGCGGTTATAGGTGTTGCCGCCGCCGATGATATCGCTGACCAGCAAAAACTTTCTGCCGTTTCCGCTCTCTAACTCACTGCTGCGGTTTTCATGGCACAGCACAATCTTTTTGTCGTCAAAGATCATGGCGTGCGGCAATCCCAGACGCTGTGCGATCGGGATTGAAAACAGCCAGCCGTTATGCGGACTTCCCGCCACGGCATTCGCTTTTTGACAGGTGGGCTCCGACATCAAAAAATCGACGGATCGGTCGATCACCGTCCGATAGGACTGCGAGCGTTCCATCATCTGTCGGCACAATGTCCCCAACGTGCGCGTGATCAGCATCGGGCTGTCGGAAGCCGTGTCGGCAAGTGCCGTTGCGGAAGCCGCCGTGTCATCATTTTCTAAAATGCGCTGCGTGCGGATTTTGATAGCGGCAAGCCGCCCGGTGGAACGCCAAAACGGCCGATCCGGTGGGGCAACGTTCACAACGCCGCTGTTAAATAAAGTTGTGATAATTTCTTTTTTACGCGCCATTAAAATTAATTAATCCTCTCTGCGGGTATTGCGAAGGGATGCACGCGACTGTCGCAGGTCATTTAGTCCCTTGGTAAATTCATCTTCGGTGCGCTTTAAAATATTGTCGGCAAATACGACCGCACCCTGTTTGACTTCACCGGCTTTATACTCGGCGTCACTGACAATATTTTGAGCGAGTTCCTTTGCATCATGCACAATCCGCTCTTCCATGATCAGTTTTTTCGCTCGTTCCTCGGCGGCGGTGATGATCGACTCGGCCTCCCGTTTGGCGGAAGTGATGATATCGCTGCGGTCGGCGACGATTTTTTGTGCCTGACCGATTTCCTCGGGCAGGCCGGTTCGGATGTCCTCCAGCAGTTCGCGCACTTTTGCCGCGTCAACGACACTGCGGCCTCTGGAGAGCGGCAAATCCCAGGCCTTGTCGAGCAAATCGTGAATTTCGTCGATGATGTCTTCGATGCTGAGCCGTTTTTCTGCCATAATTGATGATCCCATCCTTTCAAAAGCCGGAAAATTCCCGCCGCTTTAGCTGATTTATTTTATGTATGAATAGTCACTTTTTATTTTTTTCGGCTTCAAAAGCCCGATAAACACAAGGTGGTACAAATTCTTCCGTGTTTCCCCCGAAAGCGGCCAATTGCCGCACCATGGAGGATGACATATACAGATATTCGAGTTTTGTGGTTAAAAACACCGTGTCGCCGTCGGGATAGAGCTTTTTATTAGTCAATGCCAGTTGAAATTCGTTTTCAAAATCCGTCATGGCGCGCAATCCCCTGACGATGGCGACCGCGTTTTTTTGGCGGGCATAGTCAGCGGTAAGGCCGTCCCAGACATCTACCGAGACATTCGGGATGCCGCTGAGGGATTCTTTTAAAAATTCCAAACGCTGCTGCGCGGTAAAATGCCGCTTTTTATCCGGGTTGTCAGCCACCACAACTATGATCTCGTCGAACATCCCGGCTGCCCGGCGGATGATGTCGATATGCCCGTTGGTCACGGGATCAAAGCTCCCGGGGCAGATTGCAATCCTTTTCATGATCGACCATTCTTTCTCTGTTCTTTGATTTCTTTAATCGTTTTAATTTATTCATTCACCGTTTTCGTCCCGGTAATCCCGGTGGCGGTAATAGGTGGCTTTGATATAGCCGTATTTACTCTGAGCGTCCATCACGAAGTCCCCGGCGATTTCCGGCAGGCGTTCTTTGTCGCTGGTTTCGCAGTAGATCACGCCGCTCTTTTCCACATACTGAGCAACCAGCGGCAGCATCTTGTCCAATATGCCATGATTAAACGGCGGATCGAGCAGCACAATATCGTATTTTTGCTTGGAGGATTTGATAAAGGCAAAGGCATCGGTGTTGTATATCCCCGCTTTGGCGGAAAATCCGCAGGTCTCGACATTTTGCTTAATGCATGCAAGCGAGGCCTTGGAGTTGTCCACAAAATCGCAATGCGCGGCGCCCCGGCTGAGCGCCTCGATCCCGAGCTGCCCGGTGCCCGCAAAAAGATCAAGCACCTGCCTGCCCTCCAGCTCAAAATGGAGCTTTGAAAAAA
>CAZTDA010000371.1:0-2902 GCA_964612155.1 uncultured Eubacteriales bacterium
CAGCTGCAATAAAGCCACTTTGAACATATATTTCTCCCACCTGTTTGATTTAAAGATTGCCATACAAAATTATACCATAAATCCCCATTACAAACAACGTTTGCACGCCCAAATAAAAAACGAGCATACGGCATCGTACACTCGTGTTTCACTTTATCATAAATGGCTATACCCCAAACCGATCCATCTCTTCTTGCAGTTCTTGCAAAAAGCGATTCACATGATAGCCGTCCGTGGTGGCATGATGGCAGGTCAGCGAGAGCGGCATCACCGACTTTCCCCCAACTTCTGTGATTTTTCCCGACTCCACTGTGGGAAAGTAATAGGGCTTGTTGTCATAGGAGTGCACACAGAAATGCGAAAACGAAATCCACGGTACGCAGGAGACCGTATAGCAATTGGCGGGCGGCAATCCGGGCTGCGACAATACCCCGCGACAATTGCCGAACTGCTCTTTATTGTCTAAGTAACGCCGGTAAAATACCGCAAAATCTTCATCATACTCGGTCCAAAGCAGTGAGATGGTCTTGTCATCTTCGTGGAAATTTGCGTATAACGGTGTGAGCGTATCATAAAACCCGAGCTGTCCCTCCACCTCGGCAACTTTAAATTCCGTTTGCATGTTCAGCGTTTTGGTCACAAGCCAAATATAAGCCGGAAAGAACTTTAGTTCGGCGTTTTTCAATGTTATGCGCAACTTTGTGACATCGAGCTCCGTTGTGAGCGAGTATCCCGTCGGCGCCATTTTAGAAAAATAATAAAACATCTGTCCTCTCGGCCAGGTCTGCAAGTCGATGGGTGTGAATTTCATGATAACCTCTCAAATCGGCTGATAAAACAACCCGTGTCGGGTGCAGTACCACACGAGCATGCCGTGTGAAAAACACGGGATGCGCGTCTGCATATCCCATTCCGGATATTGCTTTCGCAGCAGGATGCTGTCACCCGTCAGCAGTGCGACAAACGAAATAAAGTGTGCGCGGGTCATCTCGTGCTGCGACGAGATATAATAATCACCCTCACTTTTTACAACCGATAACTCATCCTCTTTGCCGGCCCTTTTCGGGGACAGCGGCTGCAGCACCCGTCCGCAGCAGGTGATGGAGGCCTGACCGGTTGCCGTCAGCAAGTTACCGCAGTTCGGACAAACGCAGAAGTTGAGTTTTTTCAGATTGCCTCCGACCGGATCGCTGGTATTCAATTGACCGGACAAAAACTCCTCGAGATTGACGTCAAATATCTTTGATAACTCGGGAAGCAGCGACACATCGGGACAGCCGAAACCGCGTTCCCATTTTGAGATCGCTTTGTCACTGATATTTAAACGGTCAGCCAACTGCTGTTGGGTCAGTTTTTGTTCTTTTCGAAGGGAACAGATCAATTTGCCGAGTTTATCGCAATCCATGCGTCCCACCTCCTGATCCATTTTACCAAAACGCGGCCAAAAAACAATAAACGCTCCGTAGAGTTACCCTCAATTTGAGGTGTTTTTTCCTCTCTTTGTAAAATAATATAAAAATCCGTTGAAGGAATATCGCTTGACACCCCCTAATACCTTTGTTATTATGGTAGTACTGACCGCGATTTTGGGGGATTTATGTCGAAATTTGGACTGGTCGCAAAGCCGATTGCCGAAGCACAGACACGAAAGCAGCTTGCGCCTTCGCAAATTAGTGAACCCCTGATTTTTGCCGGTCGTTTTTTAATGCCCGCTTACCTCCGTTTTGCGCTTTCTTTTCAAAAAATTGAAGTGCGTAACCCCGAAAAAATCATCCAAGCCCTGCGCGACTTTCAAGATCAAAAGACACGGCTGATGGTCGCATTTCGCCATCCCTACGGTGACGAACCTCAGCTGTTGTTTCATGTCTTCGAATATCTGATTCCGCGTCTTGCAAAAAAATTAAAAATCCCGCTCGCCCAACGACCCCGCCTGCGGCTTGTTCACGATTACGCCGTTCCGCTCTGGGGTGGCGCATTTATCCGTTATATTCTGCCGCGCGCGGGTGCGCTGCCGGTTTATCATGTCAAGGCCGAACCCGTGAGCATCAAAAATATCCGCAGCGTGCTGCGTGACGGCACTTCTCCGCTCGGCATCGCCCCCGAAGGTCAGATTTCTTATCACAGCGAGACCCTGCCGCGCATCGAGCAGGGCACGGTGCGCATCGGCTTTTGGTGCGCAAGCGAATTGAAAAAAGCCGATCGCCCCGAAAAATTCCGCATTCTGCCCATTTCGGTACATTATCGGTATGACCGGCGCGACCAAAAGAAAATTCCCGCCGCCCTCGCTCAGCTTGAATCCCTCTGCGGTATCACTTCCGTATCGGATGACATATTCCCCCGCATTGAAGTGCTTGAAAACCGGCTTTTAGAGATTACGGAAGCATATTACGGTTCTCTCGGCTATCAACCGCAAAGCCCGATCGCAGACGAGAGCAAACCCGCCGCCAAACAGCGTCGCTGGGAAGCCCTTCTGCCGTTCGCACTCGAATTCGCCGAAAACCTATTGGGGTTGAAATGTAACGATGATTCCTTTGTTCAGCGCATGTATCGGGTGCGTTTAGAGGGCTGGGATCGCATTTACCCCGTAAAACCCGTCGAGACCCTCTCCCCCATCGAGGCCGCTTTGGCGCACCGCCGCACCGGAGAGGCCTGGTATGCCATGCGCCACATGGAGCTTTTTGATCTGATGTCCTATTATAATGCCGAATATCTTCCCGGCGACCCGTCTTTTGACCGCATCGTCGAGTCCGTGATCAATCTGCAAGACCTCGCTTTTCGCCTGATGGGCGGCAACATCACCACCCGCCCCAATAAAATCCGCAAAAAAGCCATCATCGTGCCGGGGCATTGCCTCGACCTCACCGAGCGGCTTCCCGATTATCATAAAAACCCCAAACAGACC
>CAZTDA010000372.1:0-2424 GCA_964612155.1 uncultured Eubacteriales bacterium
CCGAGTGCAAGGAACGTGACGTCAGCTACACCACCCGTCTGTTTGTCAAAACCCGCCTGCACAACAAGACCACGGGCGAGATAAACGAACACGACATCTTTATCTGCGATCTTCCCCTGATGACCGAGAGCGGCACGTTTATTATCAACGGCGCCGAACGCGTGATCATCTCACAGCTCGTCCGCTCGCCGGGCGTGTATTTTGACATGGCCTACGACAAGAGCGGTAAACCGCTGTATTCGGCGACCATTATCCCCAACCGCGGCGCTTGGGTCGAATATGAGACCGACACCTCGGATACATTTTATGTCCGTATCGACAAGAACCGCAAGCTGCCGATGACCTGCTTGGTGCGCTCTTTGGGCATCCCCGAGACCGACGCCATCCGCGCGATGTTCGGCGAGGACGACCGCATTGAGTCCACCCTGCAAAAGGACGGCACCCGCAACACCGAAGAAGCGCTGCTTGAGGTCTACCGCAAGCTGCGTCCGGGCGAGCCGCCCACGGTCGATTCGGCCTATTCGCTCGTCAACGGCCAGTTCTTTGATCCCCGCAAATATGACACCGCTCGTTTTGGTCGGTTTAAGTACAATAAAAAGCTCGGATTGGCTGACCGCATTGTCGGCAAGACCCTTGCCGAACCGGTGGCCGATCCACTGACCGGTGAGATCATCGCCGAAGCCGGTGACACGCTGAACCGCGAGCGCGCCAAGTTCTTGGAGAGCCGCGGCGTGGACCGCGTGCTGCTTTCGGTCGAAGACAAAAACGTGGTTGTGTTCACCAACAAGATGGTGGACATCCGGGGATTTGTAGATCTGACCGAAGCCGAACTCGACGAGATCGGCGTGTACGAAAAGGTCTATTTCCCGCTGCTGCGCGAGATTTTGGAAATGGAACTCGACCGTGACGCGCTGAAGCAGGAACTTTATAACCGCATCAACGATTTGATCCCCAGACACATGATGTTTGAGGATATTTTGGCTTCCATCAACTATCTGAACGGCCTTGCGAGCAATGTCGGCATCATCGACGATATCGACCATCTCGGCAACCGCCGCATCCGTTCGGTCGGCGAACTGCTGCAAAACCAGTTCCGCATCGGCTTTGCCCGCATGGAGCGCATTATCAAAGAGCGCATGACCCTGCAATTGGCCGACAGCGAGACCGTGACGCCGCAGAGCTTACTGTCGATCCGGCCTGTCTCGGCCGCGATCAAAGAGTTCTTCGGCTCTTCGCCGCTGTCGCAGTTTATGGATCAGGCCAACCCGCTCGCAGAACTCAAGCACAAGCGCCGTCTTTCGGCACTGGGACCGGGCGGTCTTTCCCGTGATCGCGCCTCGTTTGAGGTCCGTGACGTGCACTATTCGCACTACGGCAGAATGTGCCCGATTGAGACCCCCGAAGGCAGCAACATCGGTCTGATCTCCTATCTGGCGACTTTTGCAAAAATCAACGAATACGGCTTTATCGAAGCGCCCTACCTCAAGGTTGACAAGTCCACCGGCAGGGTCACCGAAAACGTTGAATACATGTCCGCAGACAACGAGAACGATTTTACCGTCGCGCAGGCCAACGAACCGCTGGATGAGCAAAGACACTTTGTCCACCCGCGTGTCACCGCCCGCTACCGCGATCAGATTCTTGAAGTCGACCGCGAAAAAATTGACTACATGGACGTCTCGCCGAAGATGGTCGTCTCGGTTGCGACCGCGATGATCCCCTTCTTGGAAAACGACGACGCCAACCGCGCGCTGATGGGTTCCAACATGCAGGGGCAGGCAGTTCCGCTGCTGGTCTCCGAACAGCCCATTGTCGCAACCGGTATTGAATATAAGGCGGCCTATGACTCCGGCGTTGTGCTCAAGTCCAAGAACGCCGGCATCTGCACCTCCGTCACCGCCAATAAGATCGTGATCAAATCCGACAACGGCGGCGAGGACAGTTATCATCTGATTAAGTTCATGCGCTCCAACCAGGGCACCTGTATCAACCAACGACCCATCGTCGAAGTCGGCGAAAAAGTCGAGGCAGGTCAGGTCATCGCGGACGGTCCGGCGACCAGCCAGGGCGAAATCTCGCTGGGCAAAAACGTGCTGATCGGCTTTATGACCTGGGAGGGCTACAACTACGAGGACGCTGTTCTCATCAACGAAAAAATCGTTCGCGACGACGTGTTTACCTCAATTCACATCGAAGAACACGAACTCGAATGCCGTGATACCAAGTTGGGACCCGAAGAGGTCACCCGTGATATCCCGAACGTCGGCGAAGAGGCCTTAAAAGACCTCGACGAACAGGGCATTATCCGCGTAGGAGCGGAAGTGCGTGCGGGCGATATCCTGGTCGGCAAGGTCACCCCGAAGGGCGAGACCGAACTGACTGCGGAAGAACGGCTGCTGCGCGCCATTTTCGGCGACAAAGCCC
>CAZTDA010000372.1:2434-2895 GCA_964612155.1 uncultured Eubacteriales bacterium
CTCGCTGCGCGTTCCGCACGGCGAATACGGCATCGTGGTCGACCGCAAAATCTTTACCGCAGAAAACTGCGACGAGATGGCACCGGGCAACAACATGGTCGTGCGCGTCTACATTGCGCAGAAGCGCAAAATCTCGGTCGGTGATAAAATGGCGGGCCGCCACGGCAACAAGGGCGTTGTTTCGCGCATTCTGCCGCAGGAGGATATGCCTTTCCTGCCCGACGGCACCCCGCTGGATATCGTTTTAAACCCGCTGGGCGTTCCGTCCCGTATGAACATCGGACAGGTTTTGGAAGTCCATCTCGGTTATGCCGCTAAGGCGCTGGGGTGGAAAGTGATGACTCCGGTCTTCGACGGCGCTAACGAAGGCGATATCCGCGATTGCCTCAATCTGGCCGGGCTTTCCGACGACGGAAAAACCGTGCTTTATGACGGCCGCACGGGCGAGTCGTTTGACAACC
>CAZTDA010000373.1:0-2886 GCA_964612155.1 uncultured Eubacteriales bacterium
TATAATCGGCGTATTCATCAAGGAGCATAGCGACATTCAATTTAAAATCATCGCCTAAAATGCCTCTATATCGCAAACTCTTAATTTTTTCGTCCACAATCGACGAAGTCGCCTCACTTTCTTCCGGATTAATCACTTCTTCCGTCTCTGTTTCAGGGTAATCCCAACTCGGATAAGAATAAGAACCCGAACCGTAATAAGTCGAATTGCTTCCCGTCTGCGCTGCGTGTTCCAAATCAAACGCTGCTTTTTGCAAAGCATACGAAAGTTCCCATTGACGGTCAGCCACTGCGTCCCTCGCCTCCTGATAAAGCTGCTGCGCAAGCTGAATCGCATAGGTCTGGATGGCCTGCATGGTCGCGATGTCACCGCTCGTCTTGGCCTGACTGATGGCGATGTTCAACTCCTTGACCGCCGTATTGTAGTCGCTGGAGTTTGTGTTCAAAGCATTTTGATACCCGTTAAACAGCCCGACTTGACTGGTTTCCTGCCAACCGCTCCCCGCAAGCCCCGAAGAACGGATGTTTTGATTGATTTTTCCCGTCGAGTTAATGGCGCGGCTGAACGTCAAATCGGCCTCGCGGTTGGCTTTGATACGAGCTTTATCGGCTTTTTCCTTTTCATATTCAAGCTGCTCGACCGCCTGCTTGGTCGTGAGCTGCTGCGCCTTAATAGCGGCTTCGATAGCGGCTTTATATTTATCCGTGATACTGCCCGATTTCATGAGTTCATCGTATATTTTGCTCCAATCCGCCTCATCGTCATCGCCTGTTGTTGGCGTTGTAGGATTCGTCGGCTCGGTCGGTTCTGTGGGATTCGTCGGCTCGGTCGGAGTTGCGGGATCTTGCGGCGTTGGCGGAGTGACAGGGGTCGGCGGAATATCAAGCGGGTCTTTTCTTATATAAGGATTGTACCCAGGAGTTATGTCTGCCTGCGTTTCCGGTTCCTGCAAAACCCCGATATCAGCAGGTCTATATATCACTTCTCTTGGTTCATAAACATCCCCGTACCATTTTTTCGCCCGCGATATTGTACCGAGCTCCCCGTTTCCGAGCGGATTTAAAACCTTTTTCCGCTTTTCCTCATCTTCCGCGATCAGATAAGGGTTGTCCTCTTGATCCCCCGGGAGACCGTAAGTCGCTTTATAAATCGCCATAACTTCACTTCTCCTTAATTATCTATCTTCCGACCCGGAGCTTTTTCACTTCCGCCATAATGTGGTCGAGATATCCGTTCCCGCCGAGTTCGTCGTGATAAATCTTATGCATGTCAATTAAATCCTCAAGGTAAAAAATAAAGCAGGGCGGTTGCCCTGCTTTTATATGCTGTATAATGTTTGACCTGCTTTACTATTCTTTTAGTCCTCTTTAGGTGCTTACCGCTATTTCATTAATTAAGGTCTGACGGTGCGGGACTTGATTCTCCGAAATACTCTCCCACATAAGGAATTTCTATGAATTCTTTAGTGTAGAAGTTAAAGCTCAACCGTTGCTCTTTTTCCGTATTGAACGAGACCTCATTCTCATTTTCTTGCTTAAATTGAATGTAGTTATTAATAAAATGTCTCGTATCAAATGGTCTTTCCGCCAACTCTGTCCAAGTTCCGTCGTTTAAATTATATTGAAATAGATAAAACACCATATCCCAATCGGTAATTTATATCAAAGAATTCAACTCCTTAATATACAGTCCCGACCGCATGCCCCTGTTCGTTAATCCATCCAAATTTTCGCTTACTACCGGCTTCCCTATATCTTTTCTTTCGCCGGTTTTCAAATTAACAATAAACTCTGCGGCAATTGCCACCGTGTCATTGTCGATCCATATAGCTCCGACAGATTCCTGATAATTGTCGTCATATGCATAGAAAAAATGATCTAAGTCATTGAGAAAAATATAGTTTCGATCTCCTACCCAAGAATCGGCATCACCCTCATTCGCACTCACCTCGATGAACTTTTGCGCTTTATCCGGAGAGGGATATTCGTATACTGTTTTTATCCTTGCGATTCCGTCCTCTGAATACTTCGAGAGAATTTCAATCAGCTCGTTCTCGTCATATTGATCCTTGATGTTTATCATGGTCACGGTGCTGTTAACAATGCTGGATGTTTCGAACACAACCGCGCTCGACGGAGGTGTCTGCACACATGCGCTCAAAGCAAACAGAACCGCAATGCCGATAAGCAGCCAATTCTTTCCCCGTTTCATAGAAATCGCTCCTTTTGTTTAAATACTTCTTTTTTACAAAGCGTTCAATGTATCTTGAATAATTGCTCCGTTTGTCTTAAATACCTCATCAGGATCGTAATATATTGTATGCCCACTAGATGACGACTTCCAAGCATAATCACTTATTTGATATGATCCATAACCATATGGTCTTAATGAATCAATATCTATTGTAGTTGTAAAAATAGCTAAATGTAAATGTGGCCCAGTACTATTGCCCGTACTCCCCATGATTCCAATCTTATCGCCTGCGTTCACTTTCGCGCCTTTTTTAATAATATCCTTTTCTTTCAGGTGACTATAGGAAGAATAAAATGTAATTTTCTCTCCGTTAATAGTTTCCGTATGTTTAATGATAACTATATTACCATTTTTGCCCATCTCACCACTAAAAACGACTTCGCCTCCATATATAGCACCTATATTTGAGTTTTTACCGCCAGCTTCCCCAATATCAACACCCATGTGATAACCCTCTTCATCGGGATACCAATTTCCATATGCTTCGGTGACATTGGAAAAGTCAGCCGTAGGATATTGGAAGTCGCCCAAACTTGCAATATTTCCATCTCCTGTCCCTGTAATACTGTTACTTCCATTAGAACTGTCGTTTCCTGTGGTATTAGTTGGATTATAAACCGGGTTTCCTTGATT
>CAZTDA010000374.1:0-2884 GCA_964612155.1 uncultured Eubacteriales bacterium
CCTATTTTCGTATTGATCGATAAAGTCCTCCATGCCGACGCGAAGCGCAGTATTATCTGTCCGCTTGACCGACAGTTCCAACGCTGTTGAAGGTTGTTCAAAATGATCTTTGATTGGCATTGAGTTAACGTTTTCAGTCATCACCGCTTCGGACTGAGGTGCAACTTCCAACAATACCACTTCAAACGGACGCAGGGCAACTTCGGGCGGCGTTTTCTCTTTCACTTCGAGTTTTACCCGGCGCGGATACCACTCATAATACGCCCGAACTTCCTCTGTCGCCAAACCCCATTTTTCGGGTTCGATTTGCACGGTGATATCCGACCAACTGCAATTATACAGCGCGACAAACGCCCGCTTTCCGTCACCGCAAAAATAACCGTAGGGCTCGTAATTCCATGGATTGCCGAGAATCCGCTTTGAATTTTTAAAGCAGTCCTTGTTATTTTGAAACAACTCCATCAAAAACGAGACCTTTTTTTGCTCTTCGGGGGTTAAAAACCGATCGTCGCTCCAAAGTTGGAACAACAAGTTTCCTCGGCACAGATCCATGATCAGGGCTTCCTGCCAGCGCTCGGTGTGGATAGAGCTGTTCCACGCCCAATCGGTCAGCCAAACGCCCAAGGAATCCTTGCCCGACGGGGGCACATCATCGCACCAAACCGTCGCCTGATCCAGCGTTAAAATCACTCCGTCGCGGGCGTACAGAGTTGGGAACGCGGCGGGTGTCGAGGCCTCTAAAAACAAGCCGGACTCAAACAAGGTATCGGCATATAACAGCCACCAGGGCGAACGATGTCCCCAATAGAGGATGATAAACAGCTCCGGGCATTCCTTGTCCAGCGTTTTCAAAAATTCAATCTCCGAATTTTGAATCGCCTCGGTGGAGTAGACACTCGGGAGATGGTGGTGGTTGGGATTGTGACAGACGGCCATGGCATCGTCAAATTTAAGCAAACGCACGTTATTTTCTTTGACATGATGCAAAAACGCATTTTGGAACATACTCTTGTACGGCTCTTGCGCACGGCAATAACACTCGCCGAGAATCGGCTCCTGACCGCTTCTTTCATACGCAGACGCGTTATAAGTTCGGCAACTCTTGATCACCGGATTTCCGCCGATGCTCCACCGCCCTGCCGAAGTATCGATCCAAAGTCCCAATGCGGTATCGAGTTCTTTTAACTTTTCTTTGATTCTTTCAAATCCGTCGGGAAAACGTTCACAACCCGGTCTTGTCAAGTCGCCGTGATAGTCGTTCCAGAACTCAATGCAATAATAATCGAATTTGCAGCCACTTTGCCGATACTGCTCGAGATGATTCAAAATCGCCTTTTCATCCGGATAATGGCCGTAATCCAGTTGCAGCGGCTCAATTGGCCAAGAACCGAAAGACTCCAAAATCGATGTGGGTTTATCGTGTCCTCTGCTTACACGGCGCATCCGGCTTTCGATGTGTTTAATAAACGCGCTTCGGGCTTGATTGTTATCGGAAACTCCGTATACAGCTTCCATGCACGAAAAGGTCTCACCCCGTTTTAATAACGCTCCGGGATACTGTTTTAGGGTGACAATGCCGTCCTGACCCGTTGTCCAGCCGGATGGGTGCGCTACGGACATAAAGAAACAACCGTTTGAATAAACCGGAAAGCCCTGCTCTCCCTCGCTTGATTCGGCATTGGTTTGATATTGCCCGAGACGGATATTTAAAATTCGAATGTCTTTTTTCGCATGGTTTTGTATGGCGATTGATTTATATAATGTGGGGCTTTGATCGTTCCATGTGTAAAGGATATTAGCTTGCAGGTTTTCCTCTTCGTCCGTCAGGACAAACTCAACACGCCCTTCACTGCCCTCCGATAGGATGTTTTCATACCGATATATCCATTTTGGCGTTTGCAGAGGTTCTCCGATGGCAAGGTATTGTTCAAATTGACCCGGCCAGTTTCTACCGATGGTGGAAAGCTCTCTGGCTTGCATGGGGTCAAATTCGTCAAGCTTATTGGTGCGGCATTGATAATCGGTCAATTGCAACGTGATGATGTTATCCTGCCCGAAACGCAGTTGCGAATAGGCAGAAGAAGACGGTTCTAAAATAAAGCATCCGGGTTCGTGCCACCGATTTTCAATTATCCGCGTTCCGATCTCTTCACCGTTTAAAAAGACACGCATCCAACCGAAGTCCATGAGACCGAAGCCCCCGAGAAACAGGGTGACTTTTTGACCTTTTAGGTCTTCGGGCAGAAACACATGGGTTCTGACCCATTTATATTGATCTTTCGGAAACTTGAAATCCTCAAACATGACAGGTGACTGGTACCCGTCCCATTCGGCATCGTTATAATCCGGGCGATAAAATTGTTGAATAGACCCTTCGTCTTGGTCGGGATCGGTGATTTGGGCGGATGTGTCTTTGATTTTCCAGCCGTCGATATAAATTCTGCGATTCGCGCTGTCAATGTCCGCTTCGAATTCAGAACCTTTGCCCAAATCGAGCGTTTTACCGCATATCCGATTTTTTATAAAACCGGCGCTCAACTGAGGCAGCGGTTCGGCGGAAACATTAAAGCAAAAGCGAAAAAACGGAGATATTAAATTGATTTTTTGATTGGATTCTTCTACTCGACAGGCCTTGTTTTCCATAGATACACTCCGCAGTTTTTTTGATTCTGTCAGGTGGCAGTGTTATTGTAATCTGTACTCATCGCACACGCTTGTTTTATTATAAGATTAAATTTGCCTTTGTCAATCGACCTGTTGAAGTTATACTATTATCGATAAGTCCTGACGGTAAAATACAAACTTTATAACCGCCGCTCTGCGTCGGTTATAAAGTAAGGACACATTCACCCCGCCTTCGGCACCGCCGCTTCTCGGCGGAGTG
>CAZTDA010000375.1:0-2867 GCA_964612155.1 uncultured Eubacteriales bacterium
TTCGTAAAAATCCCGAAGAGCGTTATCAATCGGCTGCCGAAATGTTGGAGGCGATTGAGGAATTTAAACGCAATCCCGGCATTGTTTTTGCCTATAAATATATCCCTTCTGCGCAAAAACCCGCTGCGGTTGAAAAACCGGTAAATAACAGACCCGAAAAAGACAAAAGACCCCGCCGAATCAAGAGCCGGTGGCTTTCGATTCTGTTCGGCATCACGATGGCGGTTTTGATCGGTTCGGGACTGTTTGTGTTCAGCGCGGTGTTACTGAAAACCACGCTGCTGACCCCTGCCGGCGCGGAAGTCGAGCTGCCCAACCTGGTGGGACAAAATTATTACGAAGTTATAGCCAACGAGAATTACACCAAATTTAATATCGTCTACGACGATTCTTCGCAATATAACGACGAATACGAAAAAGACGTGATCTATGAACAGTCCCCGACGCCGCCCAAAAAGGTGATCGAGGGCAGTAAAATCACCGTCAAAGTCAGCAAAGGGCCGAATTTGATTGCGATTCCCGAATGCGCGGGGAGTGAGAAGACGATTGTTATCAGCTGGTTGAACACGCTTGGGATGTTCCCGAAGGTCGTGGAACAATTCTCAACCGAAACCCCGGTAGGATATGTAATTAAAACCGATCCAGAAGTGGGCACGCAGGTACAACTCGGAACGACGGTTACGGTTTATGTCGCCATCAATGCCGACAGCAAAGCGGTGGAAATTCCCAAAGCAATCGTCGGTCTGACCGTCAATGAAGCCAAAAAGATCTTGATAGACAGAGGCCTTGTACCCGGGCAGGTGGCCTATGCAGCAAGCGCAATGCAAAAGGAACTGGTGATGGACACGACACCTAAACCCGGTGAGCGTGTGGCAAGCGGAACGGTTGTTGATATTCTTGTTTCGGATGGCTCGTATTTTGTAGATGAGACCCAGACGATGGACGTCCAGCTTAAAAATCTGCCGCAGCGTGCTTTCGCCTATTTGATTGAGGTTTATCAAAAGACCGACCAACCGCCGGTCGCTTCGATTGTCATCTCGCCCGGCACAACAACCGTGATATTTGCGGTTAAGATTGCCGACGGTACGCAGTTATATAAAATCAATGCGAACGGTCAATTGCTGCGCGAGATTCTGGTGGATTTCGACACATTTGAAACCAGACCGAACGGCGTGGATTATGCGGTGGATCTGTCCCCCGGCTATCTCTCAACCACTTCGGGGGCGGGCCAATGACCGAGGGGCTTGTTCTCAAATGCATCGGCGGACTTTACAGCGTGCTTTGCGGCAACGAAACCGTGGAATGCAAAGCGCGCGGGTTGTTTCGAAAGGACAATTTTGCACCGACCGCAGGGGATCATGTTTTCATTGATTACGAAGGGGCAGCCCCGGTGTTAGCCGAGGTTTTACCGCGCAAAAATCTGATGATGCGCCCGTTTGTGGCCAATGTGGACCGGATGCTGGCGGTGGCTTCGATTAAAGAGCCCGGGTTTAACGTGGGGCTGTTGGATAAGATACTGGCCATTGCAGCAGCAAATAATATCAACTGCGCGGTGGTGATTACCAAGGACGATCTGGCGTCCGCCGAGTACTATGTCAAGCTCTATTCGGATGCGGGTTATCCGTGCATCTCTTTATGCGGCACAAGCAAGGATGAGGCAAGAGAACTTGAAAAGCTGCTGGTGCCCGGCATCAACCTGTTAAGCGGTAACTCGGGCGTGGGGAAGACCACGTTGCTCAACTCCTTTGCGGGTATGCAGCGCAAGACCGACGAGATCAGCAAGGCGTTGAACCGGGGTAAACACACCACCCGCGAAGCGGAGTTATTCGAGATTTCTAAGGGTGTTTTTATTTGTGACACACCGGGTTTTTCGTCTGTCAACCTCGAAACGCTGACACCGGATATTCTGCCGGAGGAACTTGCGGACTGCTTTTTGGAATTTGCCGATAAGAAGGAACACTGCAAATTCAACGACTGCCGCCATTTGAGTGAGCCGGGCTGTGCGGTTCGGGCTGCCGTTGAGAACGAGGAAATCGCCCGCAGCCGATATGAGAGTTATAAACTTTTATTCGCCGAGGTTTCGGCAATCAAACGGTATCAATAATCAATAACTCAAATAAAATTACATAAGGGAGCGTTCACAAATGAGAGGCAAAGCAAAAAGGATTCTTTGGGGAGTCGCGTTGATTTTATGCGGTCTCGCCTATGCGCTGACCGTGACCGGCGTACTTCCCCCGGCAGCCGGCGGATGGTGGGCGTTCTTTATCATCATCCCCTGCTTAATCTGGCTGATCACCGACGGCATCAGAAGCGGCGCGTTGTTCGGTCTTGCGGCGGGCATCATGTTGTTTTTGTGGAAATCAGGGTATGTGGAAGGCGAACTGCTGAACAAATTGATTCTCCCGGTTATTATCGTGATCATCGGCTTGATGGTGTTGGTGAAATCGGTGCGCCATCATCGATTTCGAGTAAAAATCGACCGCGACCATGACAGTGAAGAAACGGCGATTTTTAACGACCGGAAATATTCTTTTAACGGGCAAAAATTTTTCGGCGGGAATTATTCCGCGGTGTTCGGCGGGCTTGAACTGGATTTGCGCGGAGCGATGATCGACAGCGATGTGAGCATTAACATGGATTCGGCGTTCGGCAGCGCAAAGATTTATCTTCCCAACAACGTCAACGTCAAGCTGAGCGGAGACAATGTGTTCGGCAGTTCCAAGAACCTGCACGCTGACTGCGGAATTGCGGGCGCGCCTGTCGTATATATTCACTCCGACAGCGCATTCGGCTCGGTAACGGTGTATTGATTTTCTGTTAAATCATTAAATTAGTATATCACCCCGCCGGAAGGTGGTGGTGATATA